>NZ_JBEXMX010000014.1:0-74120 GCF_040610755.1 Gordonia sp. NPDC003585
CGATCGCTACCCAAAACGCTTCCGGCGCTACCGCCCTGCCCATACCGGCTACCTCTCACACGAGGCCTGTTGCGTCGACCGATTGAGGCTGCCCCGGGGTTCATAGTCGTCCGCGAGAATTTTCTGGGGGAGGACTCCAAGGGTAGGGGAAGAAGTTTCTTCCCCTACTTTTGTGGCGCCGGTTCGCGCCGCCGACGAGAATGCCGCCGCTGCGCACTCATGGCAACCGCGTAGTCGGCCGGCCATTGATCCGTTTAAAGTTGAGCCCGGGATCCGGGCTCAACTTCAAACGGATCGTGCGTTCATGCTCGACGACGACACTCTTCCCACCTCCACGATCGCCGACGACGTCCGCGGGTGGGTCGCTGACTCGTCGGCACACCCCCGCCGGGCGCGAGTCCGAGCCGCGGGGACCTGGTGAGAGGACACTATCGACTCACCAGCAGTACTCTTCGGATCGGCGATGTAGTCCGCTGTCTACCTGTCACGTGGCCGGGGTGCCCACGCGCACAGGGGAAGTCCGGTCGGTCGTCGTACCGTCGCCGAGTTGACCCGAAGTGCCCAACCCCCAGCAGTAGGCGGACCCGTTGGAAGTCACACAGGTCGTCTTCGCGTCGGTGCTGATGCTCGTGGCAGTGGTGAGGCCGGAGACGCGCGTCGGAGTGGGCCGACTGGTTTCGGTGGCGTCGCCGATCTGGCCTCAGCGAGCTTGGCGATCCCGAAGTCGAGAACGACGACGCGTTCGATGGTGCCGGTGTCAGGGTTGCGCGGGGTCATGATGTTGGCGGGCTTGATGTCTCGATGGATGACACCATTGCGGTGGGCGAAGTCGAGGGCCGCAGCGACGTCGGTGATGACCCGCAACACCTCGGCCTTCGACAGACCCTGTCCGGAAAGGTCTTGTCCGGCAAGGTATTCCATCGTGAACCAGGGCGTCGACTCAGTGATGCCGAAGTCGTGGATGGTGATGATGCCCGGGTGGCTCAGCGCCGCAGCGGTCTGGGCTTCGGTGGTGAACCGCCGTTCGAAATCCGGGTTACCCTGACCGGCACCGGATATCGCCTTCAGTGCCTGCCGTCGCTTGAGGTGCGGATGCTCGACCAGGAACACCTGGCCCATGCCGCCGCTTCCGAGCAGGGTCAGGATCTGATATCCCGCGAAGGTCGATCCGGGCTGTAGCGGCACGTTTCCTCCTGGGGAGTCGTCGCCGAGGCATCCGGATCGAAGGAAGCGCAGGCGTCGTCCGACCGTCAGTCGATCGGCCGGACGACTCTGTGGCGCGCGTTGGCGCTCAGTTGTGCTTGTGGAGCATCTCGTTCAATGCGATGCCGTCGCCCTTCCACGGCACCACCTCGACGGCGCCGGTAAGGCTGTTGCGGCGGAACAGGAGGTTCGACTGACCGGCGAGTTCGCGCGCCTTGATGCTGGTGCCGTCGGGACCCGTGACCTTGGTGCCCGCCGTGAGGTAGAGGCCCGCTTCGATGACGCAATCGTCGCCGAGTGGAATACCGCAACCCGAGTTGGCACCGAGCAGGCACCGCTTGCCCAGCGAGATGATCTCCTTGCCGCCGCCGGACAGCGTGCCCATCGTCGACGCACCGCCGCCCACGTCGGACCCGTCACCGACGACGACACCCGCGGAGATTCGGCCCTCGACCATCGACGATCCCAGCGTTCCCGCGTTGAAGTTGACGAAACCCTCGTGCATCACGGTGGTGCCTGCCGCGAGGTGCGCCCCGAGACGGACGCGGTCGGCGTCGCCGATGCGCACGCCGCCGGGCAGCACGTAGTCGACCATGCGCGGGAACTTGTCGATCGAGTAGACGGTGACGGGACCCCGCAGTTTCAGCTTGGCGCGCACCGACTCGAAGTTGCCGACGGCGCATGGGCCGTGATTGGTCCACACCACGTTGGAGAGCAGGCCGAACTGCCCGTCGAGGCTGGCACCGTGCGGCTCGACGAGCCGATGGGAGAGCAGATGCAGCCGCAGATAGACGTCGTAGGCGTCGATTGGAGCCGACGACAGATCGCTGATGGTGGTGCGGATCGCCACAACCTTGACCCCACGCGCCTCGTCGACCCCGACCAATTCGGCCAGGTGCGCCGGCGTGCTGTCGGCGTCGAGGATGACGGTTTCCGATGCCTGCACGGTGTCGAGTTCGGGTTCGGGGAACCATGCGTCGAGAACAACGCCCGGATCGGCCGATCCGCCGTTGGTCACGGTCGCGATACCTGTTGCGATTGCGCCAGTTGTAGTCACGGGAGGTCAGTCTACCGGTGCGTCATACTGGAATCCGTGACGGCCGAATCACCTGGCTCATATGGCGAGTGGCGTTGTGCCACGCTTCCGGCAGTCGTGTGGCAGGCGAAGCGTTCTGCGGGACCGGTGCGTATCGACCCCGACGGGTGCATGGACGTGATCTGGACGGGGGATTCGGTGCTGGTTGCCGGACCGGACCGCTCGTCGACCGTTTCGGTCGTCCGCTCCGCCACCACGATGACCGGCATACGGTTCGACCCCGGTCACGCCCCCGGCCTTCTCGGCGTATCCGCTGCCGAACTGGTTGGTTCGCAGGTGGCGGGCTCCGACATTTGGTCGCGAAGTGACGTGGAGCGACTCGAGGACCGGCTGCGTGCATCCGTCGCACCCGATCGTGATCTCGAACTGTGGTGCGCGCAGCGACGTCGGCCACCGCCGAACTGGGTACCGCGGGTCGTCGACGCGCTCGCGAGCGGTCGGACGGTCTCCGAATGTGCGGACGATGCCGCGCTGTCGGAGCGCTCGCTTCACCGACAGGCGTTGCGGTACTTCGGTTATGGTCCCAAGACGTTGGCACGCATCCTGCGGATGCGGCGCGCGACGACCATGATGTCCGTGAGGTCTGCGCGATTCGGTGACGTCGAACTCAGCGATATCGCGGCCGCCTGCGGGTACTCCGACTATGCACACATGTATCGCGACTTCGTCGGCTTCACGGGTTGTGCGCCAACGCAGTTCATACTCTCGACTCGGACTTAGTGGTCCTGTCCAGAAATTCGTCGGGGGTCTTCGGCGTTCGATGAACGACTGGCTGCGTTGTCGTCGGTCACGATAGCGCCGCTATCGCTCCCTCCTCCGCCTTGCCAGTCGTCCATCGCTCCACCGAATACCCCGGACGGATTTATGAACAGCACCACTCAGGTGCCGAGCGCGCAGTAGAAGTCGACGACATTACCGTCCGGATCGTGGACTGCCGCATAGCGCTGGCCCCAAACGGCGTCGAACGGTGCGAGAGACGATCGGTGGCCCGCACCGATCAGCGCCGCGTGCATGCGGTCGACCCCGTCCGGTTCGTCACATTCGAATGCCAGCGCCATCTTGTGTCCGCCGTGACCGGGTTCCCATCCAGGTAGCAGGGTCCTCACGACGTCGTGGGTGTCGAACATGATGCGAAAGCCGCCGATCGCCGCCTCTGCGTGTGGTGCGGCCTCGGCGCCCTCGGCGATGTCGAGTCCGCACATGCGATAGAAGTCGAGGGCGGCGGCCATGTCCTCGACCACCACTGACAGCGCGTTCGCGGTGGGCTTGCGATCGATTGCACTCATGGCATCGACGCTAGCGTCGTCCACGGCGTGCGGTCATGAACGTTTCGGACACAGGAGCGGCGCCCGAAAGACGGCTGCTGTCATGCATTCGGGCGAACCATCTGGTGGAGCGGAACCTCGCGCCCTAATCTCGGCATATGTCCGATTTGGCTTCTCCTCAGGCTCCGCCACGTCGCAAGCGGCGCTGGCCGTGGATTCTCGGCTTCCTCGGCGTATTTCTCGTCATCGCGCTTGCCGTGGGCGCCTTCCTGTTTCAGCCCTGGCTGATCTTCGTCGACAACGAGGTCGACGACGAGATCCCGGTGGCGGTGACCGCGCCGCCCAACGCGTCGGGAACACCGCAACCCGGCGCCTCCGTGATCTTGTCCACCGGCACCCTCATCAGCCACGAGCACGACACCTCGGGCAAGGTGTCGGTCATCAAGAAGCCCGACGGCACAAGGGTTCTCGCGATCGAGAATCTCGACACCACAACCGGTCCCGACGTGCACGTATGGTTGTCCGACGGAGAGGTGAAAGAAGGCGTCGGCGGCTGGCGGACCGCGGCCGACGCGAACAACGTCGACCTCGGACCGATCAAGGGGAACAGGGGAAATCAGGTGTACGCCATCCCCGCCAACGTCGACCTGGCAGATTATCCGGCCGTCTTCCTCTGGTGCGTTCGCTTCAGCGTCTCGTTTGGCGCGGCCACACTCGCGGCACCCTGAGGAGCGCCTGCACAGTTGCGTTTGGCGCAGCCAAGCTCACCGCGCCTTGAGGGGAGCCGACCACACGCAGGTCCCGGCGGCTACGGTGAACCCATGCCGAGCGTCGAACTCGATCTCACCGCCGACCCCATCGATCTGACCGCCGCGCTGGTCGATATCGAGAGCGAGTCGCGCAACGAGGCGAGCATCGCCGACGCGGTCGAGGCTGCTCTGCGCGCACAGGCGCCGGGATTCGAGGTGCTGCGGCATGGGAACCGCGTGCTCGCGCGGACGAATCGTGGACGCGACCGACGGGTGATCCTGGCCGGCCACCTCGACACCGTCCCGGTTGCGGGAAACCTGCCGCATCGCCGGGAGCGCGACGGGGCCGAGGGGGATGTCCTGCACGGATGCGGCACGGTCGACATGAAATCGGGCGATGCGGTGTTCCTGCATCTGGCCGCGACCTTGCGCGATCCCGAACCCGACCTGACCCTCATCTTCTACGACTGCGAGGAGATCGCCGCACGTTACAACGGGCTGGGTTTCCTCGAGCGTGAACTGCCGGAGTGGTTGGCCGGTGATGTCGCGATCCTGGGGGAGCCGACCGCCGGACAGATCGAGGCCGGCTGTCAGGGCACCGTCCGAGTTCGCTTGTCGACCGCCGGGACCCGCGCTCATTCCGCGCGATCGTGGATGGGGGACAACGCGATTCACAAACTCGGTGGAGTGCTCACCACCCTGGCGTCGTACTCGCCGCGGCGGGTCGACATCGACGGCTGCGAGTATCGCGAGGGGCTGTCGGCGGTCGGGGTCGGCGGCGGTGTGGCGGGCAACGTGATCCCCGACGAGGCCTACGTCGACGTCAACTTCCGATTCGCGCCGGACCGGTCCGAGGAACAGGCCGTCGAGCACATCCGTGAGGTCTTCACCGCCGACCTCGCCGCCGGGACAGTGCAATTGGCGGTGACCGACTCGGCTCCGGGCGCCCTGCCCGGCTTGAGTAATCCGGCCGCCGCCGAACTGGTCGCTGCCGCAGACGGACGTTTTCGCGCCAAATACGGCTGGACAGACGTCGCCCGGTTCTCGGCGCGCGGCATCCCGGCGGTGAATCTCGGACCCGGCGACCCCAATCTCGCGCACCGCGTCGACGAACGTGTCCCGGTCGGTCAGATCACCGAGGTCGCCGAGATCCTGCGCACCTACCTGTCCTGATCGTGCCCCGGCCCCGCATGCCTTACCGTGACGGCATGGCGCCCAGCACCGGAAACCAGCCGACCTCCTCGCCCGAGGACGACCCGACCCCTGAGACCTGCTACATCGGGCCGATGCGGGTGCGACGCGACGACGGCCGCCGCAGTCAGACCACCGACCGCCGTCTCCTCGAATGGATCGATCCCCGCGACAGCACGTTGCGCGCCGAACGGACCATGCGTGACTCGTGGCGCGTGCTGAGAATCCAGTCGGAGTTCGTCGCAGGGTTCGACGCGATGAGCGAGGTCGCCGAGGCCGTCACCGTGTTCGGTTCGGCGCGGGTCGCTCCGGGAACTGCCGACTACGACCTGTCGGTGGCGGTCGGCCGCGCGCTGGGGGAGGCGGGCTATGCGGTGATCACCGGTGGCGGACCGGGAGCGATGCAGGCCGCCAATCAAGGCGCGTTCCATACCGGCGCCCAGTCCATCGGACTCAACATCGAGCTGCCCTTCGAACAGCACCTCAATCCGTGGGTCGACCTGGGCATGAACTTTCGCTACTTCTTTGTGCGCAAGACGATGTTCGTCAAGTACGCACAGGCCTTCGTGTGCCTGCCGGGTGGATTCGGCACCCTCGACGAGATGTTCGAGGCACTCACGCTCGTGCAGACCAAGAAGGTCGTGCGGTTCCCGATCGTGCTGGTCGGACGCGACCACTGGTCCGGTCTGGTGGACTGGATGCGCGACGTGCTGCTCGCCAAGCAGATGATCTCCGCCGACGACCTCGACCTCCTGTATCTGGTCGACGAGCCGGCCGAGGCGGTCGAGATCATCGACGCAGCGCGAGCCGGACGATCGACGAGCGGGTCGGTCAAGCCATGAGTGCGGTCTGTGTCTACTGCGCGTCGGGGCGCGTCGAGCAGCGCTATCTCGACCTGGCTGCCGAGGTGGGCGGTGCGCTGGCCCGCGCCGGCCACGTGACCGTCTCCGGCGGCGGCAACATCTCGATGATGGGTGCGCTGGCCGAGGCGGCTCGCGCTGCGGGCGGCACGACGATCGGCATCATCCCGCGGGCACTCATGGAACGCGAGGTCGCCGATCTGGGCGCCGACGAACTCGTCATCACCGAGACCATGCGCGAACGCAAACGCATGATGGATGAGCGGTCGGATGCGTTCATCACGCTGCCCGGCGGCATCGGGACACTCGAGGAACTGTTCGAGACGTGGACGGCCGGATACCTCGGAATGCACGACAAACCGGTGATCCTGCTCGATCCCTTCGATTTCTATGCGCCGTTGCGCACCTGGCTGGAAGACTTGGCCGGGCAGGGGTTTGTCGCGCGTCGATCGCTCGATCGGCTCCTGGTCACCGACTCGGTGGCGGGGGCGCTCGCACTTGTGGCGGGTCGAGGGGATGTTGTCGCGGAGCCTCTTGCTACTGACCGGTAAGGTGTGTTGACATCGTCAACGCGCGTTGTCGTCGTCCACTGTCGTCATCCATTACCGGAGAGCGAGACCTGCAAATGCCCTCTCACGACACCAAGTCTGTCGTTGGAATAAAGGACCTGGTCAGAGGTGTCGTGAAGATGGCGCCACAGGCCCATCACATGATCAAGCACGCGCCGGGACTGATCCGTCGTCCCGCCGATGCCAAACGCACCATCGGGTCGATCTTCCAGAGGCATGCGCAAGCGCATCCGGATCGGCCGTTCGTGCGGTTCGAGGGCAAGACCACCACCTACGGTGAGGCCAATCGCCGGGTGAATCGCTACGCCGCGGTGCTGGCCGAGAACGGGGTGGCCAAGGGTGATGTGGTCGCGATCCTGTCCAAGAACTGTCCGACCGACCTGTTCCTCATGCTCGCGACGGTCAAGCTGGGCGCGATCGCCGGCATGCTGAACTACAACCAGCGTGGCAGCGTCATCGAGCACAGCATGACGTTGCTCGGCGCTCGCGTGCTGGTGCACGACCCGCAGTGCGCCGAGGCCTTCGAGTCGATTCCGTCGGAGGCACTGCCCGAGCATGTCTTCGACTTCACCGAGTTCGACGCCGAGGCCGACGGGAAGCCGGAGACCGACCCCTCGGTCACCGAGACACTGCCGGCGGCGACGGAAGCCTTCTACATCTTCACCTCGGGAACCACCGGACTCCCCAAGGCCAGCGTGATGAGCCACAACCGCTGGCTGGCGAGCATGTCGGGTATCGGCGGGCTGGCCGTACGGCTGCGGCACAGCGACACCATGTACGTGCCGCTGCCGCTGTACCACAACAACGCACTATCGGTGTCGCTGTCGTCGGTCCTCGCGGCCGGTGCCTGCATCGCCATCGGCAAGCAGTTCTCGGCGTCGAAGTTCTGGGACGACGTCATCCTCAACCGGGCGACTGCGTTCTGCTATATCGGCGAGTTGTGCCGCTACCTGCTGGCCCAGCCCGAGAAGCCCACCGACCGGCAGCATTCGGTGCGACTCTGCGTCGGCAACGGTATGCGACCTGACATCTGGGACGAGTTTCGGGAGCGGTTCGGCATCGACCGCATCGTCGAGTTCTATGGCGCCAGCGAACTCAATCTGGTGTTCGTGAATGCGTTCAGCGCCAGCCGCACCGCGGGCTTCTGTCCGCTGCCGTACGCGATTGTCGAGTACGACGAGGACGGCGCGCCCAAGCGTGACTCCGACGGCCGGCTGACCAAGGTCGGTCGTGGTGGCACCGGTCTGCTCATCTCCGGGATCAACGATCGCGTGCCGGTCGACGGCTACACCGATCCGGAGGAGACCGAGAAGAAGATCATCCGCGACGCGTTCAAGGACGGCGACTCCTGGTTCAACTCGGGTGACCTGGTCCGCGATCAGGGTTTCTCGCACATCGCGTTCGTCGACCGACTGGGCGATACGTTCCGCTGGAAGGGCGAGAACGTGGCGACCACCGAGGTCGAGGCCGGACTCGACGGCATCGACGCCATTTCGCAGTCCGTGGTGTTCGGGGTGGAGATCCCCGGCACCGACGGCAAGGCCGGTATGGCCGCGGTGACCGTGCGTGACGGCGCCGATCTGGACGGCAAGAAGATCGCCGACCACCTCTACGACGTACTGCCGGGTTATGCCGTGCCGTTGTTCATCCGCGTCGTCGACCAGCTCGAGCAGACCTCGACCTTCAAGAGTCGCAAGGTCGAACTGCGCGAGGAGGCCTACGAGAAGACCGGCGACGACACGTTGTTCGCACTGGCCGGCCGGTCCGATGGGTACGTGAAGTATTACGACTCCTATCCCGACGATGTGGCAGCCGCGAAGGCGCCCAAGAACTGATCTGCAGAGTCGGGTCTCAGGTGCACAAACCGCCAACCGCTCCCTGAGGTGCGAGGAGCCCTGGCGACGAGCCTCGAAGGGCGTGGTGAGGCGACAATGTCAGCTCACCAGGGGCTTCGAGGCTCGCAGGCTCGCGCCTCAGCCGGCGGGACTGGCGCGACGGGTTGCCCGGCCGCATCACTACTGTGGGCGACATGATCTCGACGCCGGCTCTGTCGCCGACGCTGTGTGGACGCCCGGTCCCAACCGACCGCGCTCTCGTGATGGCGATCGTCAACCGCACCCCGGACTCCTTCTACGACAAGGGTGCGAGCTTCGCCGACGACGCCGCGCAGGCCCGCATTGCCCGTGTGGTCGACGAAGGCGCCGACATCGTCGACGTGGGCGGTGTGAAGGCGGGACCGGGCGAGCATGTGGACGCCGCCACCGAAGCCGCACGCGTCGTACCGATGATCGCGTGGATTCGTGAGACGCACCCCGACCTGCTCATCAGCGTCGACACCTGGCGTTCGGACGTGGCCGATGCCGCATGCGCGGCCGGTGCGGATCTCATCAACGACACCTGGGCCGGCTCCGACCCAGACCTCGTGCACGTGGCCGCGACCCGCGGTGCGGGCATCGTCTGCTCTCATACCGGTGGCGCCACGGTCCGCACCCGTCCACACCGCGTCGGCTACCAGAACATCGTCGGCGAAGTGGTCGCCGAACTCACCACGGCCGCTGCCCGTGCAGCCGACGCCGGAGTTGCCCGAGACTCGATCGTTATCGATCCGACGCACGATTTTGGCAAGAACACCCACCACGGTTTGGCCTTGTTACGCCACGTAAAAGATCTTGTTAATACGGGCTGGCCTGTGTTGATGGCGCTCAGCAACAAAGACTTTGTGGGGGAGACTCTGGGTGTGGATCTCGAACAACGGTTGGAGGGCACCCTCGCTGCGACCGCTCTGAGTGCCGAACACGGCGCCCGGATCTTTCGTGTGCATGAGGTGGCTGCCACTCGTCGCGTGGTCGACATGGTCGCTGCCATAGCGGGAACAAGACCTCCCGCCCGAACAGTCAGGGGACTCGCATGACCAAACAGGTAAGACGAACCCATCCGAGCGCCGTCAACAACCGGGACCGGACAGCGATCTGGCCCACTCCCGCCGAGACCGCGACCAGCAAGCAGCGCTGGTCGTCGACTCACACGTGGGAACAGCCCGATTGGACGATCGACGAACTCGTCGCAGCCAAGGACGGACGCACCGTGTCGGTGGTCCTGCCCGCGCTCGACGAGGAGGAGACCGTCGCCGACGTGATCGCCACGATCCGTCCGCTGCTGGGCACGCTCGTCGACGAACTCATCGTCCTCGACTCCGGCTCGACGGATGCGACCGCCGAACGGGCCCGCGCCGCGGGTGCCGAGGTGATCTCGCGTGAGGAGGCCGTGCCCGAACTCGACCCCATCAAGGGGAAGGGCGAGGTGCTGTGGCGGTCGATCGCGGTGACGACCGGCGACCTCATCGCCTTTGTCGATTCCGACCTCATCGACCCAGACCCCATGTTCGTACCCAAGATGCTGGGCCCGCTGCTCGTGAACCCCGACATCCATCTGGTCAAGGGCTACTACCGGCGCCCGTTGCGGACCGGCGGCACCCAGGATGCCAACGGCGGTGGCCGGGTCACCGAACTCGTTGCCCGCCCGCTACTGGCGTCGCAGAAGCCGGACCTCACGGCGGTGCTGCAGCCGCTGGGTGGCGAATACGCCGGCACTCGCGAACTGCTGTCGTCGGTGCCTTTCGCGCCCGGCTACGGCGTGGAGATCGGCCTGCTGATCGACACCTACGACAAGTACGGCCTCACCGGTATCGGCCAGGTCAACCTCGGTGTGCGGACACATCGCAATCGTCCGCTCATCGAGCTCGGCGTCATGAGCCGACAGATTGTGGGGACGCTGATGCGCCGCTGCAAGCTCGACGACTCCGGGGTGGGCCTCACCCAGTTCACCGCCGAACCCGACGGTTCGTTCACGCCGCACACCACCGAGGTCTATCTCGAAGACCGACCGCCGATGAACACCATCCGCCCCGCGGAGATCGACGACGAGGAGATGGCTTCCTGACGACGGCCTGACCCTACCGGTGTGCCGGGGCCGACGACAGTGTCGATGATGCCAAGTTCCCCGGCGCCCAACGGTGCCGCCACGGCCGTCTGCCAAGATTGAACGCATGCAGACGATACTGCTGTATTTGCTGATCATGGCGATCGTCGTCGCGGCTGTCTTCGCTGTGGTGTGGTTTGCGTTCGGTCGGGGCGAGGATCTGCCGCCGATCGAACGGGGCACGACGCTGACCACGTTGCCGCCTTCGGGGATCACGAGCGACGACGTCCGTGCACTGCGCTTCGCACAGACCCTGCGTGGCTACAAGCAGTCCGAGGTCGATTGGGCGCTGGCCCGCCTGGCCGCAGAGATCGACGAACTCCGTGGCTCACTCGCCGATCTGCACGCACGCAACGAGCGTGTCTGCCCGTCCGATGCCACCGCGGATGTCGGTGCCGCCGAGCCGGCGTTCCAGACGTGGGAACCCGATGACGATGACGCGGACGTATCTCAGGACTCGTCCGACGCGGCCGTCGGAAACGTGGATTCGGCCACGTCCGGACCGGTCGACGTCGCCGATCCTGCGCAGACCTGATCGGCGCACGCAGCATGCCTGGCAGGATCGGAGGACCTCGGCACGTATCATGTCTCTAGCAGGTCGTCGTTGAAGGGAGCTTGAGAATGGCGGCAATGAAGCCACGTACTGGGGACGGGCCCCTCGAAGCGGCCAAGGAAGGACGTGGGATCGTTGTCCGGATTCCGATTGAAGGCGGCGGACGCCTGGTCGTCGAGCTGACGGCCGACGAGGCTGCCGCGCTCGGGGAGGAATTGCGCGGGGTCACCGGCTGACCCCGCAACACTGACCGCCCATACGTCGCCCACCGATCCGGTGCCGCACTCACGCGACGCGCGACCGGGTCGTCTCGACGGGATCGCGCAGGCGCTCGATGTCCTGCGCTGCCCGGTGTGTGGTGAACCCTTCGATGTCGTCGGCGGCTCGTTGCGATGCGGTGCGGCACATTCTTTCGACGTCGCCCGCCAGGGGTACGTCTCGCTGCTCGACGGACGATCTGGTGCTCTTCGCGCCGACACCGCCGACATGGTTGCCGCACGTGACCGTGTCCACAGCGCCGGCGTGTTCGATCCCGTGGTGGACGCAGCCGCGCAAGTGGGTGCGGTGGCCATCGTCGGCGCGCATCCAGGGCGGCGCCCGTTGGTTCTCGACGCCGGTGCAGGTGGCGGGCATTACCTGCGGGCCGTGTTACGGGAGGCGGCCGATCGAGGTGCCGACGCACGTGGTCTGGGGATAGACCTGTCGCGGCAATGCGCGCGAGCACTGGTGCGTGGTGAACCCGCGGTGACCGCGGTGACCGCCGACATCTGGCGTGGCCTGCCGGTCGCCGACGACTGTGTCGCAGTACTGCTGTCGATCTTCTCGCCCCGCAACGCAGCCGAGTTCGCCCGCGTGCTGAGCCCCGACGGCCGGCTGATCGTGGTTCGCCCGCTACCCGGGCACCTCGGTGAGATCATCGCGCCGATGCACATGTTGTCGGTGGACGACGCCAAGACCGCACGCGTGCACGCCGCTCTGGACGATCACGTCGAGGTTCTCGTCGAAAATGAGCTGACGTACTCGGTCCGGATTCCGGCGCCCGTGGTGGCCGACCTGGCCGGGATGGGTCCGTCGGCATTCCATCTCGATGCCGGCCAGATCGATGCGCTCGCACATGCTCTCGCCGGCGACGGCGTCGTCGAGGTCACGGTGTCGGTGGCCATCACCGTGTGCGGCAGATCGGCGTGAACCGATCTGCTGATCGTCAGTGCATCTTCAGTGCATGACGGACTGGTAGACCTCGAGTGTCTGTGCCGCGATCGTGTCCCAGGAGAATTCGGATTCGGCACGCTCTCGGCCCGCGATGCCCATGGCCTCCGCAGTCTGCGGGTCGGTCACGACCGCGTTGACGGCGTCGGCGAGACCTGCTTCGAACCCGCGCGGGTCCACCGGGTCATACCGGACGAGGCGACCGGTGACGTTGTCGCGCACGACCTCAGGTATGCCGCCGACCTCGGATGCGACCACGGCTGTGCTGCAAGCCATCGCTTCCAAATTCACGATGCCGAGCGGCTCGTACACCGATGGGCACACAAAGACCGTTGCTGCGGTGAGGATTTCGCGGATGCGTGGATGGGGCAGCATTTCCCGCACCCAAAAGACACCCGGTCGGGATTCGGAAAGCGCGGCCACCGCCGACTCCACCTCGGCGCCGATCTCCGGAGTGTCCGGTGCGCCCGCGCACAGCACCAATTGGATGGACGGATCGAAATGGTGCGCCGCGGCGACGAGATGGGCGACGCCTTTCTGGCGGGTGATCCGCCCGACGAAGGCGACGATCGGTCGAGTGGGGTCGACGCCGAGGGACACGAGCGTCGACTCCGGGCCGAACGGGTCGTCGACCGGGTACCAGGATGTCGTGTCGATCCCGTTGCGCACCACGTGGACTCGATCGGGGTCGAGTCGGGGATAGGTGTGGCAGACGTCGTTGCGCATACCCGAACTCACCGCGATGACGGCGTCGGCGTATTCGACGGCGTTGCGCTCCACCCAACTCGATACGCGATAGCCGCCACCGAGTTGTTCTGCCTTCCAGGGGCGCATCGGCTCGAGCGAGTGAGCGGTGAGCACGTGCGGAACGCCGTAGAGCTCGCCGGCCAGGTGCCCCGCCAGCCCGGCGTACCAGGTGTGCGAATGCACCACGTCGGCACCGGCAGCGCCGACGACCATCCGCAGGTCGGTCGACAGTGTGGTGATGGCCGCGTTGGCTCCGGCGAGCCCCGGATCCGGTTCGTAGACATGCGCGGTCTCTCGGGGCGCTCCCATGCAGTGCACGTCGACGGTGGCGAGGCTTCGGAGGTGGCGCACCAGCTCGGTCACGTGTACGCCGGCGCCGCCGTACACCTCGGGTGGGTACTCACGCGTCATCATGGCCACCCTCATGGTGACGACGCTAGTGCCAACGAGCCGAGTTCGCCAACGGTGTCGCGAAACACGTAAGAGGCTGCGACCTGCCGGTCGATTCGTATGGCCTCGAGCATCGATCGCGGTTAAGTTTGACGTGTGAGATCACAGCCGCACGTGCTCGGAATCGTTCTCGCAGGCGGTGAGGGTAAACGCCTGTACCCATTGACGATGGACCGTGCGAAGCCTGCGGTGCCCTTCGGGGGTGCGTACCGCCTGATCGACTTCGTCCTGTCCAATCTGGTGAACGCCGGCTATGAGCGGATTTGCGTGCTGACGCAATACAAGTCGCATTCACTCGACCGTCATATCTCGCAGACCTGGTGGACATCGGGATTTCACGGTGAGTACATCACGCCGGTGCCGGCGCAGCAGCGCTTGGGCCCGCGGTGGTACACCGGCAGTGCGGATGCGATCTTCCAGTCGATGAACCTGATCACCGACGAGCAACCCGAGTACATCGTGGTGTTCGGAGCCGATCACGTCTATCGCATGGATCCGTCGCAGATGGTCGAGGCGCACATCCAGGCAGGCGCAGACGTGACGGTCGCCGGGATCCGGGTGCCACGCTCGGAGGCATTTGCCTTCGGGTGCATCGACTCCGACGAATCGGGACTGATCACCCGGTTCCTCGAGAAGCCCAAAGATCCGCCGGGGACGCCCGACGACCCGGATGCGACGTTCGCGTCGATGGGCAACTATGTGTTCACGACCGAGGCGTTGGTGGAGGCGATTCGTGCCGATGCCGCCAACCCCGACTCCGACCACGACATGGGTGGGGACATCATCCCGGCCTTCGTGAACCGCAATGCGGCCTACGTCTACGACTTCAAGAACAACGAGGTGCCCGGAGCCACCGAGCGCGACAAGGGGTACTGGCGCGACGTCGGCACCCTGGACGCGTTCTACGACGCGCACATGGATCTGGTGTCGGTGCACCCGATCTTCAACCTGTACAACCGTCGCTGGCCGATCCGCGGCGAGACGCACAACCTGCCGCCGGCCAAGTTCGTCCAGGGTGGCATCGCGCAGGACTCGGTCGTAGGGGCGGGTTGCATCGTTTCCGCTGCCACAGTGCGGGATTCGGTGCTCTCCTCGAATGTGATCATCGAGGACGGAGCCATTGTCGAGGGCAGCGTGCTGATGCCTGGCGCGCGTGTCTGCAAGGGCGCGGTGGTCCGCCACGCGATCCTCGACAAGAACGTCATCGTGGGCGAGGGCGAGCACCTCGGCGTCGACGCCGACCACGATCGCGACCGGTTCTCGGTGAGCGCCGGCGGTGTGGTCACCGTCGGCAAGGGAATTCGCGTCTGATCCACCGCAGCCAGGTCCGAAGAGTCCCATCCGCCCCCTGAGGTGCGAGCGGTGCGAGCCTCGAAGGGCCTGGTGACAGTTGAGACTATGCCACTCGGCGTGCGCGGCCCCGAGTGATCAGCGTCCACATGTCACCGGTGCGTGCGGTCTCCGGAAGCGCAGCCACCGGCCACCAGCGCAGATCCACCGATTCGTCGCTGCACTCGATGTCCGGCAGGCTGCCGTCGTGGGTCGGTGGAGCCACTGCTCGGTAGCGCACGTCGAGGTGCCGTGTCGGAACACCGAGCGAGCAGCTGATCGGATGGGTGTGCAGGGTGACGATGCCACCCGACAGTGCCAGGTCGGCGATCCCGGATTCTTCGCGCGCCTCGCGCAACGCGGCGTCGGCGAGGCGGTCGTCGGTCTCCTCGCAGTGCCCGCCCAATTGAATCCACTTGCCGACGCGGGGATGTAGCGTCAACAGCACGTGGTCGAGGGTGGCGTCGAAGACCACCGCCGACGCCGTGAGGTGACCGGCGACGCAGCGGCGCAGGCACGCATCCGGCGCGGACGCGAGGAAGGCGAGATACGCGTGCCGCAGGGCGTCCTGCTCGACGTCGGGTGCGTTCCACGCGGTCAGCGCCTCGACGGCGGAGGTGTGCAGTGACTCTCTGCTCACAACTCGATCACCCAGTCGGTGGTCGGCGCCGACGGGCGTAGCCCCGCGGGTGCGGCAGGGTAGCCGATGGCGATGGCGCCCAATGGTTCCCAATCGTCGGAAACTTCGAGTGCCGCTCGCACCGTCGGGGCAGCGAAGATCGTGGAACCGACCCAGCAGCTTCCGAGATCGCGCACGGCAAGGGCGATCAACAGAGTTGCGACCGCGCCGCCGGCCGCGACGGTGAACATGGTGTGTTCGGCGGCGTTGCGGCGGATGTCGGGATACTGGTGTGCTCCGTCGGGAACCAGGAACGGAATCACCAATTCCGGAGCGTCGTAGAGGATCTGGCCGCGCCGGAGTCGGCGGGTGATCGAATCCTCGCTCTTGCCATCGGATTCGAGGTCGCCGCGCCATGCCGCCGTCATGGCGTCGAGGAGTTGCTGTCTTCGGGTGCGCGACCGCAGCCACACGAAGCGGACCGGATGGGTGTGATGCGGTGCCGGAGCCGTCAGTGCCTCGGCGAGTGCGGCACGGAGGTCGTCCGCGGGTACGGGCTCGGGTGCGAAGTTGCGCACCGAACGTCGTGCGCGCACCGCTTCACGACGGCCCTGCTCGATCGCCTCGGCAGTGCCGAGCCGGAACAGATCCTCATCGGCCGGCCGGATCAGATCCGCTGCGGTGGTGCCGTTGTCGACGGGAGCGAGTCCCCGTACCACCGCGACCGGCACGCCGGCCAGCTTCCCCTTCACGAGATCTGCTGCGGCAGCGACCTCGTCGGCGACCGCGATGTCGGTGACGATCAGTTCGTTGCCGTGTGCGTCTTCGCCGCCGGCGTACGGGTGGGAGACCGACATCCCGGCCGCCCCGATGGCGACGTCGGTCTGTCCATTGCGCCAGGCCCGGCCCATGGTGTCGGTGATGAGCACGGCGACGTCCACGCCGTGGCATCGCGCCAGTGCCTCGCGCAGTTGCGCCGCACTGAGGTCGGGGTCGACCGGCAGCAGCGCGAGTTGGTCGGCGGGGACGTTGGAACCGTCGACGCCCGCGGCAGCCTGGACCAGCCCGATTCGGTTCTCGGTGATCAGCGTCCGGTTCTTGCGGGCCAACACGCGGACCGACTCGTCGTCGACCAGCTTGCGGCGCAACGTGTCCCGCTCGTCGGGGTCGGTGGGGGCGGGCACCATCCGGCCCTCGACCTTGGAGATGATCTTGCTCGTCACCACCAGCACGTCGCCTGAGCGGAGCCACGGTGCGGCGCGAACGATTTCAGCTGCGAGGTCGGAGTCGCCGGAGAACTCGGGCAGGTCGGCGACAGGCAGGATCTCGATGCTGCCCGGTGCGCGATGGTCGGGTCGGAGGTCGACTTGACGGGGTACGTCACTCACCGGAGGTTCGCCTCCGGGGTGGGCACACCGACCAGTGCGCATGCGGCCCGCACCATCTGTGCGGTCGTCGGCGGGTCGGTCATCAACAGCGGGGCCGAACCGACGGTCATACCGTCGACCTGGGCGTGGTCGCCATCGGCGATCAGCCATCCGTCGAGAATCCCGTTGCCCTTGCGCGGGCCGTAGTGCTCGGCGATGCCCTGGGCGGATGACTCCACGCCGAGCACCGACAGGCATTCGTCGGCCATACCGCGGAGCGGGCGATTGTCGATGACCGGGGAGATGCCGACCACCGGCGCAGACGTGTTACGCAGGGCTGCACGCAGTCCCGGAACGCTCACGATGGCGCCGATGCTGACGACCGGATTGCTCGGCGCGAGGAGCACCACATCGGCCTCGGCGATCGCCTCGGTCACCCCCGGAGCAGCGGTGGTGTCGTCCGACCCCACCTGGGCGAATCCGAACGTGTCGATCTGGGCACGATGCCGAACCCACCACTCCTGGAAGTGGATTGCGACTCGCTCACCTTCCGCGCCACTGGGTTTCGCGACGACCACATGTGTCTCGTGCCGGTCGTCGGTGGCCGGAAGCAGTCGGACGCCGGGCTGCCAGCGGCGGCACAGCGCCGCCGTGACGTCCGACAGGCGGTAGCCGGCGTCGAGCATCTGAGTGCGGATGAGATGGGTGGCCAGGTCGCGGTCACCGAGTCCGAACCAGTCCGGATCGGCGCCGTAGGCGGCCAGTTCCTCTTTGGCGTGCCAGCTTTCGTCGATGCGGCCCCAACCGCGTTCGGGATCGATACCGCCGCCGAGGGTGTACATGCAGGTATCGAGGTCGGGACAGATCCGAACGCCGTGCATCCAGGCGTCGTCACCGACGTTGACGATCGCGGTGATCTCGTGTTCGGCCACGGCGTCGGATCCCGAATCATCCGGTGGCGGCGGAAAGGGTGTCGAACCCAGCATCTCGCGCACGCCGATCAGGAATCGTGCGCCACCGACGCCTCCGACAAGAACGGTCACCTTCACACGGCCACTCTACTGAGGGGCAAAATGGGTGAGGTACGCGGTCAGAAACGCCGACCGTCGTGTCGATCCCTCCAATGACGGATCGCGATGGTATTAAGGAATTTTCTCGTTCGGCTTGACCGCGACCGCCCCGGGCGTGTGTAATCACATCAGTGTCATTCCTGGTTTGATATCGAGAACCGCTGAAGGGCAACGGTTTCGCTCGGGTGTTCGAATCCGGATGATGGGTTGGCGCCCGGCGAGGTCTCGGCGGCGAAGGCCCTCGGCACATGGTGAAGATCGAGAATTGGTGTGGCAGGGGTGGTGAGTGCGGCGCTGATTGTGCGGGGCAAGGGCGCCGGAACGACGAGCAACAAGACAGACTACGACTTCCCAGAGCTAGGAGGCGCCGACGATGGCTTTCGACAACGCGATCGGCAATCCTTTTGAATCCCAAGATCCTTCGTCGTCTTCCGAAACCACGGACGGCTACGCCGGTAACGATGGCTTGTTCAACAGCCTTGGCCCGGTTGATGATTCGATGATCGGTGGCACCGCTGTGCGCACCGCGCCGACGGTCGGCGAGCCTTGTGAGGCTTCCCAGCGTCGGCATCTCTCGCTGGTGCCCAACGATTTCGACGATCTCTTCGACGCTGTCGAAGATCAATGGCAAGACCGCGCGCTGTGTGCCCAGACCGATCCGGAGGCGTTCTTTCCGGAGAAGGGTGGCTCCACCCGCGAGGCCAAGCGCATCTGCCAGGGCTGCGAGGTCAAGGCCGAGTGCCTTGAGTACGCACTGCACAACGACGAACGCTTCGGCATCTGGGGCGGATTGTCCGAGCGCGAGCGTCGCCGCCTGAAGCGCGGCATCATCTGAGTCTCTCCAGATCTCCGGCGACCCTCGACCGCTGATCGAGCCGGTACCGAGCGGAGCGAGGCACCGTGTCGAGATCACTGGTGATCCGTCACGTGGTCTCGACACGCTTCCTCGCCTGGCGGCTCGGTAGCGGCTCGACCAGCGGAAGGGTCCGCGATCCGACGAAACGCTGGCCGCGCTCGGGAACGTATTGATCACTCCGGCCCGCGATCCAACGAAACGCTGGCCGCGCTCGGGAACGTATTGATCACTCCGGCCCGCGATCAACCGTGTCCTCGTCGACGCCGAGGTGGGTGGCGACTTGCTGAACCAACACTTCGTGGACGAGTTCGAGGAGATCTGCGCCGCGTTTGGCGCGGCTCTCGAGGGGTCGACGGAACAAGATGATCTGCGCGCGGGTGGGGGCGCCGTGTACGTCGATACCGGCCGGGATGAGTCGGGCCAGCGGCACGGCCCCGTCGGCGGTGACCTCGTCGGGCCATTGCACGGTTTCGGGGTCGCGGGGGAGGAGTCGGGGGATGTCGTCGACGGCGACGTCGAGCCCGGAGATCTGGTCGTGCCAGCGGGCGTCGATCTCGGCGAAGGCCTCGAGTGCCACGGCGTCGAACTCGTCGGATCTGCTGTTCCAGGCCGGGACGGACTGTGGCAGAAGGGGGGCTCGCAGGCCGCGCCCGCGCCGGTCCCGGTGGCTGGGCCGGCGCCGGCGGGGTGAGCGGCGGGAAGCTCGGTCGCGTGCGGGTGACGGCTCGAATCGCATGGCGTGAGTCTAGTGGTGTGCGGCCGCGTGTCGTGGCGGCCGTGCGCGGTATGCCGGGATAATCTCGTCACGTGAAGCTTCCCCGACAGTGCTGCAGGCCTGGCTGCGCCCGGTCCGCGGTGGCGACGTTGACCTTCGTGTACGCAGAGTCGACCGCCGTCATCGGGCCACTGTCGACCACCGATGAACCTCATTCGTGGGATCTGTGTGACGAGCATGCCCGGCGAATCACCGTGCCGCGCGGCTGGGAGATGCTGCGTAGCGAGCGGGGTTTCTCGGCGCCGCTGGCCGAGGATCACGAACTGACGGCCCTTGCCGAGGCTGTCCGCGAGGTCGGTGTCGCCGGTGGTGGTCGGAGCGGGGGTTTCCTCGATCGCGACCATTCATCGCAGACCTATGTCGACCAGTTCGGCTATCCACGCGGCACGTCGCAGCCGGTGGACGGCATGGAAGACGTGCGTCCCGGGCGGCATCGAGCGTCCGGTCCGGTGGACGGTTCAGCCCTGATGCCGCCGAGTTCGGTGCACAAGCCACGCCCGGGGCGCCGCGGACACCTGCGGGTCCTGCCCGATCCCGTCGACTGATCCGTCGAGGCCGAATCAGTCCGTGGGCGGACGTGCAAACGATCTGTGCCCGGTCTGTGCGCGCCGACCCGGATGCCTGGCTACGCTGGTCTCATGCGCACCGGTACACCCGATCTCGACGATCCCGAGGAGTTGCTCTCCGCGGACATCGACCGGCTGCTCCCGAGCGCCGCGCTCGCCGGCGCGCAGGTGCGTGCCATTGCCGAGGCGGCCCGTGAGGGTGTGCTGGCGCCGCTCTCCGACGTACGGCCGCGCAGTGTGGTGATCGTGTACGGCGGTGGTGGCGCAGCTGCCCGTGCCGCTGGTCTCGTCGTGGCCACCGTGGCAGCGAGAATCGACGTCCCGGTGGTGACGGGGCCTGCGTTGCCCGGGTGGATCGGACCACTCGACGTGGTGGTGGTTGCCGGCGACGACGCGGGAGACATGACTCTCGCCGACGCCGCTGCGCGTGCGCTCCGGCGCCGCGCCGAGGTCGTGGTGGCCGCGCCGATCGCCGGGCCCCTGCGGGATGCCCTGGGCGGCAATGGCATCGACCTGTCTCCACGCGTGGACGTCGAGCCGAGCCTGCGGTTTGTGGGTTTTGTGGCGGCGTTGCTCGCCGTGCTCACGGCTTTGACGCAGATCCGGTTCGGCGGCGGGGTGCCGGTGCTCGACGAGGTGGCCGACGCCCTCGATGCGGAGGCGTCGTCGGCCCACCCGGCTCGTGAGAGTTTTCACAATCGCGCGAAATCGCTGGCCATCACCGTTGCGGCGAGACCGACCGTGTGGACCGGTGACAGTCCGGCCGGGGTGGTGGTCGCGGCCCATGCGGCCACCAGTTTCGCCGGGATCGCCGGTATCGTCAGTGCCGCAACCGATCTCGGCGACGCGGCGCGGCTGTCCGCAGTGGTCGCCGACCGCCGCACGGGTGACGCATCAGCGGATTCCATTTTCTACGATCCCGAGATCGACGGTCCGATGGAGGTATCACCACGCATCCTGGTTGCCACGACGGCAGCCCGCGAGTGGTACACACGCCAGCGCATCGGCGGTATCGGCGATGTCGTCCTGGTGGTCGGCGACGACACCGAAACGCTTGGCCAGGCGGTGAATCCGGGGGCCGACGCGCCGCCCCGGCAGCCGTATTCGGTGCCGATGGCCGAGGATGTTGCCTCCGACAGTCCGGGTGACCTGTTGTCGTACTTGGTGTTGGTGTTGCGGGTCGAGATGGCGGCGGTGTACCTCCGCCTGGTGGGGAACGCGGTGAGATGAAGCGGCTCGAAGGTGTCGTACGTCCGTATGCCTGGGGGTCTCGGACGGCGATTGCGGCGATGCAGGGCCGCTCGGTGCCCTCGGCTCATCCCGAGGCCGAACTCTGGTTCGGTTCGCACCCCGCGGGTTCCGCGCGGTGTCTGGGGCCCGACGATTCGGTCGAGTCCGATCCGCCGACCGACCTACTGACGGCAATCAGCGCCAATCCCGTTGCGGCGCTGGGTGAGTCAAGTGTGGCCGCGTTCGGAGACCGGCTGCCATTCCTGCTGAAGGTACTCGCGGCCGACGAGCCGTTGTCACTGCAGGCGCACCCATCCGCAGAGCAGGCTCGGGAAGGATTCGAGCACGAGAACGCACGTGGACTGGGCCTCGACGCGCGCGATCGCAATTATCGTGACCCCTGGCACAAGCCGGAACTGATCGTCGCGGTCACACCCTTTGACGCGCTCGCCGGCTTTCGGGATCCGCACCACACCATTCGGTTGCTGCGTGAGCTACAGGTCAGCGAACTCGATCCCTACCTGGGTATGCTTGTCGGTCAACCGGATTCGGAAGGTCTGCGCGCGCTCTTCACCACGTGGCTGACCCTGCCGGAATCCGCGATCAAGCTCCTCATCCCGGCGGTGCTGGCCGGTGCGATCGCCCAGCTGGGTAACAAGTCGACGGATTTCTCCGCCGAGTTGCGCACGGTGCTGGAACTCGGTGAGTCCTATCCGCTCGATCCTGGCGTGCTGGCGTCGTTGTTGCTCAATCGGGTTCACCTGGAGCCGGGTGAGGGCGTGTACCTGCCCGCCGGCAACCTGCACGCCTATCTGAGCGGCACCGGTGTGGAGATCATGGCGAACTCCGACAACGTGCTGCGCGGAGGCCTGACGCCCAAACACATCGACGTACCGGAATTGCTGCGGGTGCTCGACTTCACGCCGGTGGACATCGGTGACCTGTCGCCGAGTATCCGAACCGTCGGCGCCGAACGCGTCTATCTCACACCGGCCGACGAGTTTCGGTTGTCTCGTGTGGAGTTGGACGGAACCGGTCTGCATCGTGCGTCGTCGATCTCCTTCGACATGCCGGGACCGCAGATCCTGGCGGTCCTGAGCGGGACGGTCGAGGTGCGGCCACCCGAGGGCCCGGCCCTGACCATTCCCGCGGGGCAGGCGGCATGGATTTCCGACGCCGACCCGGACGTCGTGGTCCGGGCGGCCTCGTCGCGGGCAGTCTTCTTCCGCGCGTTGGTACCCGTCGCGGTCAACGCCCAAGCGGTGGTGACGACTTAAAGGTCCGGTGGCCCGGTCAGTGCGCCACCGGTGCGATCGGCCCGGGGTGGGCGCCGATCAACCTCCACTCGTCCGGTGTCGCGACCATCGTGATGTCCAACTCAGACGTGGGTGTCGTCAACGTTATGCAATGGGGTGCACGGGGATTCTGCTGCAGGGTGAGTGTTGCGTCGCCGACGGGAGGAACACCGACACCGGGCGGTAGCGCGGTGACGACGGTGACACCTGGAGGCGTCTGTGGCCGTGGCACCCCGTCGACGACGACCATGATCGCCGGCCCCCGTGGCCGAGACTGGTCGGACGCCAGGCCGAAGGCACTCCGATCTCCGACTGCCGCCATCGCGGGTGCCCATCGGTGCGCACGATCGGTGTACACGACCACCGAGACCCCGATTGCGACCGCTCGCAGCAGAACCTGGACGAGGAACGTGAGATCGGCGGCGATGATCACCGACGGAATATCCGGTCCGGCAACGCGCATCGCGACGGCTCGCCCAGATCGGTCGGCGCCGATGAGCTGTCCGCAGCCGGTCACGGGCAGCTTCAGTGACCGCAGCGCGGCGAGGGCTGCGTCACCGTGCAGGGTCGCGATGTTTCGGTCCAGATGAGCGGGTTTGGCGATGGGGAGGCTGAGTTCCAGCGCATCGAATTGCCTGCCGTCGAGCGGGCGCAGTGCGTGGGGCCACGGTGTATGAGGCCACTGTGCGCTGTTGGCGCCGGTCTCGCCGACCCGCGCGAAGCCCGCGACCTCGACCTCGTCGCCGCTGCGGCGCATCCGTACCGTCACCGTCGTCGATACCGCGGATGCGACCCAGAAGTCACGCAGTCCGGCGAGCATGGCGGGGTCGATGGCGCCGGTCCGCATTCGCAGCGCGCCGAGGGACACCGAACGCCAGTCCTCGGCGGCCGATTCCAGCGGCGCGCCATCCAGTAGTTGGCTGCCGGCCGCGGTGATCTCGGCGGCCGAGAGCACCGTTGCGTGCAGGCCGTGTTCGGTGAGACGAGCGGCGACGCGTCGGGTGGCGGTCGTCGCAGTGCGAAGTGCGCCGATCGCGCCCCCGCCTCGACGGGCAACGGCATCGGGACAGTCCAGCGGATCGAGCCGCAGGACGACGAAGGTCGATCGTCGTGCGATCGCCGGCAGGGGGCCCAGGGTGCGTAGGTAGGTGGCGGTGACCGGGCCGGTGCCATGGGCACGCATGCTGTGGCTGATCACATCGATCGACCGCAGTCGGATGTCGTAGGTCTGTACGCATGCCGCCAGGACGTCGAAGGGGATCAGTTGACCGGTCTCGGTGCGCGGGTCGGCCCCGTTCGGGGTGAGGAAGGTGGGCTCGTGGCCCCCCGGCTCGACCCTGATCATCGTCACCAATGTCCTTGCGACCCAGCGGGCACCGATGACGTCGGCTGTCGGTGCCGTCGGCTTCGCCCGGCCGGAGGAGGCCGGGATGTCGAACGGTGCCGGGGCCAGGTCGGCAATTGTCCGACGCCACCGAGACCAGCGAAATGACAGCCTGCGGTGCAGCCGCTGCGCGATCGAGCCGTCGGTTCCCACGGGAACCACGCCCAGCGATGCGACGAGAGCGAGCGCCATCGCCGCGATTCCCCAGGGATTGCCGATGACCGCCCACACGATGAGGCCGCCGGCGAGAACGGCTTCGATCAGCACGACGGACGCCAGACCCATACGCGGACCCGTGCCGGACTCACGGCGCCGGACCGTGTCCACGGTCGGGGAGCGTCGCGTCCCGATGTCGGTCTGCCGTGTGAGCATCACAGCCCCCTTTGATGTCGCGATAGATGCCGCCCGATCCGGTGACGCGATTGCCGGCCGGTGGAGACTCGCCGAGTGCGCGTGAATCTTTCGGTTACGCTACTACCGCTGGAGCGGTCCGGATCTTCTGTGATCACAGCGGGGATCGAGTTCGTGGGAATCGGGGGATCGATGGCGCGTCAGCTGACGACAAAGGCCCAAGTCAACGGGTACCGCTTTCTGCTGAGGCGGCTCGAGCACGCGCTCGTCCGACGCGACGTCCGGATGCTGCACGATCCGATGCGCTCCCAGTTGCAGGCATTGGTGGTCGGGACGGTCCTGGGCCTGCTGTTGCTCGGAGGCTGCGGAATCTGGGGATTGATTCGTCCGCAGGGTTCGGTCGGTGATGCCAAGATCGTGATGAGCAAGAGCGCCGGCGCCATGTACGTCATCGTCGATGACACTCTGCATCCCGTGCTCAATCTGGCCTCGGCGCGCCTCATCGCCGGCACAAACGCATCGCCGACGTCGGTGAGCGACAAGAAACTCGCCGACTATCCGCGTGGCCCACTGCTGGGCATTCCAGGGGCACCGGACGCACTTCCCGGTCCCGCCGGGGCCGACTCGACGTGGACGGTGTGTGACTCCTCGACGTCCTCGCGATACTCGGTCGGCGAATCCGTCGATCTCACCGTCATCGGCACGCGGCCCGAGCTGGGCGACGCGAGCCGGCAGGTCACCGCCGACGACGCTGTCCTGGTGTCGTCTGGCGGTGCGACGTACCTGGTGTACCAGATCGAGCGGGACGGCCAATGGATGCCGGTGCGTGCATCCGTCGACACCGCGAGTGTTCCCGTCATGCGTGCGCTCGGACTCGAGGGTGCGACCCCACGTCAGATGAGTGCCGGGCTCCTGAACACCTTCCCGCTGGCGGAACCGATCACCGTGCCGGTCATCCCGAATTCGGGCCGCCCCGGCGCCGTGGACATTCCCGGTGCGATGGTGGGTTCGGTCGTCAAATCGGTTGGGCTCGATGATGATACGACCTATCACGTCGTTCTCTCCGATGGCATACAGAAGATCAGCGAGGCGACGGCCGAGATCGTTCGGCTTGCCGACCGAGATGGGACGACGCCGGTGATCGCGGTGGCACCGGGCCGACTCGCCAGCATGCCGACCTCGAATACACTCGCGGTACAAGACTTTCCGCGTCGAGCGCCGAATCTTCTTGGTGTCGCCACCAATCCGACGCTGTGCCGGTCGTGGTCACGAGACACCGATGAGCCACACGCGACAACGGCGCTGCTCGCCGGCCACGGATTGCCGCTCGCATCGAACGCGACGCCGGTGCGGCTGACCACCGCCGACGGGCCGGGCCCGGGCGTCGATCAGGTGTATCTGCGTCCCGGTAGTGGCGCCTACATTCGTGTCACCGGCAACGAAATCGACAGCGTACGAGCCGAATCGGCCTTCTACGTCAGCGACGCCGGGGTGCGCTTCGGCGTGGCAGACGCGGCGACCGGCGCGGTTCTGGGGCTTGGCGACAAGCCGCGTCCGGCGCCGTGGGCAGTGGTGTCGTTACTGACGCCAGGGCCGACGCTGTCGCGTCAGGCTGCCTTGGTCTCGCACGACGGCATCGCTCCCGACCCCGACGCCGCCGTGGTGAACCCGCCCGAGAATTGACGAAGCCGCGACTCATGCGCCGCCCTGGCCTCAGGGAGGTCACGATCAGGAGGTGAGCGGTCCGCCCACGATGTTGCCGACGATGCCGCGGATGATGTTGGTGCCGTCTTCGGTGCGGAGTTCGTCGTACCAGGCCGCAGTCTTTTCCGGGTCCTTGCCGTGCGTGACGTCGCATCGCTTGCGGGCGCGCAGCACGAGTTCCCCTGCACGCTCGGTCCGTCCGGCTTCGTACGCGGCGAGTGCCGCATAGACGTCGTCGGGATTGTCGCGGAACGAGAACTGCAGGGCCACGGCATCTTCCATTGCCGAGCAGCCACCTTGGCCGATGTCCGGTGTGGTGTTGTGCGCGGCGTCGCCGAGGACCGCCACCCGTCCCTTGACCCAGGTGTGGAACGGGTCGAGATCCAAGATCTCGACGCGATTGGTGGTGGCCGGGTCGAGGGTGGCGATCAGCTTCTGTACGCCCGGGGCCCAGTCGCCGAACTCCTCGGCGAGAACCTCCCGAGCGGTGCCCCTTTCGAACGGGGTGCCTTCGGGCATCGGTACGTCGAAGAAGAAGTAGAAACGGTTGTCGGCGATCGGCATGACGGACACGCGTTTGTGGTCGCCGACATAGGTGGTCCACTCGGTGGCCGGGCCGATCTCGTCGTCGACGGTGACCAGACCGTTGAAGTTGACGTAGCCGGCATACCGGCGATCGACGGGACCGCCGAGCACATACTCGCGGGTCAGCGACTTGGCGCCGTCGGCGCCGATGACGATGTCGCCGGAATCGGTGGTGCCATCGGCGAATTCGACGGTCGCGGCGTCCTGTCCGTCACTGACCGACACCATCTTCTTACCGAATCGGATGTCATCGAGACCGTAGGCCTCCATCAGCATCAGCTGCAGTTCGGCGCGTGCCACGGGGTACGGGCGCTGCCCGACCTCGTCGATGAGGGGCTGCATGCTGAAGCGGCACATCGTGTCACCGGTGAAGGCGTCGACGTAGCTCATGGTGTCGACGATGCCCCCAAGTGCCGCGGTCTCGGCTTCGAGGCCGAGGTGATTGAGGCATTTGACGCCGTTGGACCACACCGAGATCGCGGCGCCGACCGGCTTGTTCTCGGTGACCTGTTCGTAGACGACGACATCGATCCCGAGTTGTTTGAGTCCGATGGCGGCACTCAGACCGCCCATACCGGCACCGATGATCACAGCCTTCACGGGTCGATCCTCTCTGCACGTACTTTCGCCGACCTGTTGTTCAGGCTAGGACCGATCGGGCGTCGGCGCGCGTCGAGCGATGGTGGCTCAAGCGGGCCCGACGCCGGAGACGAGCGTCACGACCATGCGTTGCCATTGTGCGGCAATGGTGTTCACGTCGATTCCGAGGTCGTGCATGAGATGTTTGACGGCACTCGCCGCGAGGGGCGCCTGTACTGCCACCGACAAGACGTCGACCTGATCGGTGAAGCCCAGCTGCCGGAGCAGGATCTGTACGTGCTGGGTCGACGCGCGCCACACCGGGTGGCTCATGAAGTCATCGCTTGCCGCACCTGCTTCGAGGAGGATGTCGAGGTGGTCGGCGGTCATCTTGAGTCGGGCGCGACCGTAGGCGAGAAGGCGCTCGAGTGGGGGCGCGCCGGGGCCGAGGGGTTCGGGTCCGGACAGAAATGCCTGCTGGATCTCCGATTCGGAATGGTCGAGGAGCGCGAGCATCAGCCCTGTCCGGCTGCCGAATCTGCGGAACACGGTGCCCTTGCCCACGCCCGCCTCGCGCGCGACCGCGTCCATCGTCACCGCGGCAGCGCCGTGGTTGTCGATGAGGTTCTTCGCGGCAGCAAGCAATAGCCGGCGGTTCCGGGCGGCATCGGCACGCTCGGTCTCACGGCCGGTGAGACGAATGGGGATGGGCATGCCCTCAGGGCTGTTCGACACGTGTCGAGCCTAACTCTTGACGCTGAGAGGAAATTAATCGGACCCTGGTCCGGTTGATGTACGCGTGTCGAACGAGAGGATTGTGATGTCGGATCGAGTGGTCGAATTGGTGGCGCTGGTGGGAAGTCTCCGCGAAGCGTCGATCAATCGGCGGCTGGCGCAGCTGGCCGCGGAGAACGCTCCGGGTGGGGTCCATGTCACGGTGGTCGACGATCTGGGAACGCTGCCGTTCTACAGCGAAGACGTCGACCCCGCGTCGGCCGACGATACCGAGCTTGATGCGGGTGTCGCCCGTCTGCGCGGCGTGGTCGGTGGGGCCGACGGCGTGTTGATCGTCACACCGGAGTACAACGGGACGATCCCCGCCGCGCTGAAGAACGCCATCGACTGGTTGTCGAGGCCCTACGGCAGTGGCGCACTCCAGGGGAAGCCGGTCGGCGTGATCGGCGCAGCGCTGGGTCGGTACGCCGGGACCTGGTCGCGCGAGGACACCCGCAAGTCCGTCGGCATCGCCGGCGGCCGGGTGATCGAGGATGTGGAGCTCGGAGTCCAGACGTCGGCGCTGCCCGACGCGGGTGTCGAGGATCCGGCGCTCGTCGAGCAGGTTGTCGTCGCCGTCAACCGCCTCGTGGACGAGGTCGCTGTCAGAGCGTGACTTGATTTGGTCTCACCGCCCCCGAACGCGAGTGCGCTCGGGGGCGGTTTCCGTTGCGGGCTGTGGATGGATCGGGTCGGATCTGTGGACTGTCGGTGCCATGTTGTGGACTGGCATGGGACAGCGTTGTGGACGACACGCCGGACACGCCGGACTTCACGATCGTGCATGCCCTGCGACCTGCGACTTTCATGAATGTTATTCACAAGTTATTGTGGTTGGCGGAAATGTCAGCCACTAGGTGTAGTGTTTGGAACACCAGAGAGGCAGACGACGAGACGCTCGAAAATGGCTCGGAGACCACCTCAAAGATGGTGATCCAGATCACTATCTTCACGCTGGGAAAGTGCACGTCACTGGCAGTTTTCCGACCACGAGATTCCACCGACAGCGAATACCGATATGAGGGAGAAGCTCCGAATGGCCATCACCGTCTACACCAAGCCCGCCTGTGTCCAGTGCAACGCGACCTACAAGGCCCTCGACAAGCAGGGGCTGTCCTACGAGGTGGTCGACATCAGCCAGGATCCCGAGGCGCGTGACTATGTGATGGCGCTGGGCTACCTGCAGGCGCCGGTCGTCGTCGTCGGTGACGAGCACTGGTCGGGATTCCGCCCGGACCGCATCAAGGCACTCGCCACCAACGCCGCCTGAGGTCGTTTGCTCGAACCGAGGTTCGCGACGACGGGACGGTCCGATTGGGGAAGTCGGAGTCATCCAAGCGCGTTGAACCTCTTGTCGTCACGGTTTGGGCCGCGGCGGCCCAGCTCGAAACGGATAGTTGGCCAGAGATGGGGATGGGAGGGTGATGATGTCGGCAGCGCAGGCGCCGTTGGTCGTCTACTTCTCCTCGGTCTCGGAAAACACCCACCGCTTTGTCGTCAAACTCGGCCTGCGCGCCGAGCGCATCCCGTTGACCGATCGGGCCGGTGGGTTCACCGTCGACGAACCCTTCGTTCTGATCTGCCCGACCTACGGCGGACACAAGGCCACGGGCAAGCCGAGTGGTTTTGTGCCCAAGCAGGTCATCCGCTTTCTGAACGACCCACACAACAGGTCGTTGATCCGTGGCGTGATCGCCGCGGGTAACACCAACTTCGGTGCCGAGTTCTGTCATGCCGGCGACATCATCTCGCGTAAATGCATGGTGCCCTACCTGTACCGATTCGAATTGATGGGCACGGCCGACGACGTCGATCGTGTCCGGGCCGGACTGGCTGAGTTCGCCGCTTCCGCGGCCTTCGCCGATCCGACGAGCGCGCAGCTGACCGGCATGCCGGCCTGAGTGTCAGACCCCATACCTATTCTTCTTCACACATAACGACCAAGCCCAGGAGTCTCTTCGTGTCGCCAACCGCCGCCGTATCGGACACCACGTCAGCCAGCATGTCGGGAGTGCACGCCGGTCCCGCCGGACACGAACCCGGTGAGCTCGACTACCACGCGCTCAACGCGATGCTGAATCTGTACGATGCCGACGGCAAGATCCAGTTCGAGAAGGACAAGGAAGCCGCACACCAATACTTCCTGCAGCACGTCAACCAGAACACGGTGTTCTTCCACGATCTCGACGAGAAGCTCGACTACCTCGTCGAGGAGAACTACTACGAGCCCGAGGTGCTCGCACGCTACGACCGCGAGTTCGTGAAGCTGCTGTTCGGCCATGCCTACGCCAAGAAGTTCCGGTTCCCGACCTTCCTCGGTGCTTTCAAGTACTACACGAGCTACACGCTCAAGACCTTCGACGGCAAGCGCTACCTCGAGCGGTTCGAGGATCGGGTGTGCATGGTCGCGCTGACGCTGGCCGACGGCGACACCGCGCTCGCGCGCAACCTGGTCGACGAGATCATCGAGGGGCGCTTCCAGCCGGCGACTCCGACGTTTCTGAATTCGGGTAAGAAGCAGCGCGGTGAGCCAGTTAGCTGTTTTCTCCTGCGCATCGAAGACAATATGGAATCCATTGGGAGATCGATCAATTCGGCTCTCCAGCTGTCCAAGCGCGGCGGCGGTGTCGCGCTGTTGCTGAGCAATGTTCGCGAGCACGGCGCACCGATCAAGAAGATCGAGAACCAGAGCTCCGGCGTCATCCCGATCATGAAGCTGCTCGAGGATTCCTTCTCCTACGCCAACCAGCTCGGTGCCCGGCAGGGTGCGGGCGCGGTGTACCTGCATGCGCATCACCCCGACATCTACCGCTTCCTCGACACCAAGCGGGAGAACGCCGACGAGAAGATCCGCATCAAGACGCTGAGCCTGGGCGTCGTGATCCCCGACATCACGTTCGCGCTGGCCAAGGCCAACGACGACATGTACCTGTTCAGCCCGTACGACGTCGAGCGCGTCTACGGGGTGCCGTTTGCCGACATCAACGTGACCGACAAGTATCACGAGATGGTGGAGGACAAGCGGATTCGCAAGACCAAGATCAAGGCCCGCGAGTTCTTCCAGACGCTCGCCGAGCTGCAGTTCGAGTCGGGATACCCGTACATCATGTACGAGGACACGGTGAATCGAGCCAACCCGGTGGCCGGCAAGATCACCCACTCCAACCTGTGCTCGGAGATCCTGCAGGTCTCGACGCCGTCGACCTTCAACGACGACCTGTCCTATTCCCATGTGGGCAAGGACATCTCGTGCAACCTCGGGTCCCTCAACATCGCCAAGACGATGGATTCACCCGACATCGGCCACACCATCGACACCGCGATCCGGGGCCTGACCGCGGTGAGCGATCAGACCGCGATCACGTCTGTGCCGTCGATCGAGAAGGGCAACAACGACTCTCACGCGATCGGCCTCGGGCAGATGAACCTGCACGGGTACCTCGCACGCGAGCGCATCTTCTACGGCAGCGAGGAGGGTGTGGACTTCACCAACATCTACTTCTACACGGTGCTGTATCACGCGCTGCGCGCGTCGAACCGGATCGCGCGCGAGCGTGGTCGTGCGTTTGTCGGCTTCGAGAACTCGAAGTACGCGTCGGGCGAGTTCTTCGACCGCTACACCGAGAAGGTGTGGGAGCCGGCGACCGACAAGGTGCGGGATCTGTTCGGGCAGGCTGGAATTCACATCCCGAACCAGGACGACTGGCGCGAGCTGAAGGCCGACGTGCAACGCGACGGCATCTACAACCAGAACCTGCAGGCAGTGCCGCCCACCGGCTCGATCTCTTACATCAACCATTCGACGAGTTCCATCCACCCGGTGGCGGCGAAGGTGGAGATCCGCAAGGAAGGCAAGATCGGGCGCGTCTACTACCCGGCGCCGTTCATGACCAACGACAACCTGGAGTACTACCAGGACGCCTACGAGATCGGGTACGAGAAGGTCATCGACACCTACGCGGCGGCCACCCAGCACGTCGACCAGGGTCTGAGCCTGACCCTGTTCTTCAAGGACACCGCCACCACCCGCGATGTGAACAAGGCGCAGATCTACGCGTGGCGCAAGGGCATCAAGACGCTCTACTACATCCGGCTGCGTCAGCTGGCGCTCGAGGGGACCGAGGTCGAGGGTTGCGTCAGCTGCATGCTGTGAGGAGTGTTCGGATATGACTCCCGAATTGTGGCTCGCCGCCATCAACGAGGAGAGCGAGATCCTCGCGAGTACGCCCGCGGACGACATGGATCTTGCCGTGCCGGCCTGCCCGGGCTGGACGGTCCACGACCTGCTGGGTCACGTTGGTGCCGTCCGCCTCTGGGTAGCCGATCGACTCAACGGCACCCGGCAGTACCGCGGCTACGACGGCATCGCCTTTCCTGACGGTGCAGAGGTCGTCGGGTGGTATGCGGACACGCGCGATCAGTTGGTTGCGGCGTTGACCTCTCGTGAACCCGATGAGCCAGTCTCGACGTTCGTCGGTGAGCGCACCGTGCGCTTCTGGTATCGCCGTCAGGCACACGAACTGGAAGTGCACCGCTACGACCTGGAGTCGGCACTGCGGCCGGGCAAGCAAAGTCCCATAAAGGCCAACCTTGCGGCCGACGGTGTCGACGAGTGGCTGGAGGTGTTCGCGCCGCGCTTCATCGGAAAGAGCACGGGCGTGCCGGACGAACTCGTCGGGCGGTCGCTACACCTGCACAGCACCGACGACCCGGACGCGGAGTGGTACCTCGAACTGACGCCCGAGGGAATCGTGCACCGCCGCGAACACGCGAAGGCCGACGCCGCGCTCCGCGGGCCGACGTCGGATCTGCTTCTCGCCCTGTGGCATCGGCGCTCGTACAAGGATCTCGACATCGTCGGCGACGAGTCCGTCGTCGAGCCGACGCTCGGACTCGTCCACGTCACCTGACACCCACCAACTTCCAAGACCGACACCATGCCGCAGGAGGCGACCACCATGACCGCAGGTACCCATAGCCCCGCCGATGGCGCACCGATCAAACTGGTGAGCCGGGTTTCGGCGATCAACTGGAACCGTGTGCCCGACGAGAAGGATGCCGAGGTGTGGGATCGCCTCACCGGCAACTTCTGGCTGCCGGAGAAGGTGCCGGTGTCCAACGACATCCCGTCGTGGCACACGCTGACCGAGTACGAGAAGCAGCTGACCATGCGGGTGTTCACCGGCCTGACGCTGCTCGACACGATCCAGGGGACTGTCGGCGCGGTATCGCTGATCCCGGATGCGACCACCCCGCACGAGGAGGCGGTGCTCACCAACATCGCGTTCATGGAGTCGGTGCACGCCAAGTCCTACAGCTCGATCTTCTCGACGCTGTGCTCCACCAAGGAGATCGACGAGGCGTTCCGCTGGTCGGAGGAGAACGATCAGCTGCAGCGCAAGGCGCAGATCGTCATGGACTACTACCGCGGCGACGATCCGCTCAAGCGCAAGGTCGCCTCGACGCTGCTCGAGTCGTTCCTCTTCTACTCCGGCTTCTATCTGCCGATGTACTGGTCGTCGCGCGCGAAGCTCACCAACACCGCCGACCTGATCCGCCTGATCATCCGCGACGAGGCTGTGCACGGCTACTACATCGGCTACAAGTACCAGCGGGCGCTGGAGGTGCAGAGCCCGGACCGTCGGCAGGAGCTCAAGGACTACACCTTCGAGTTGCTCTTCGAGCTCTACGACAACGAATCCGACTACACCGAGGCGCTCTACGACGAGGTCGGTCTGTCCGAGGACGTCAAGAAGTTCCTGCGCTACAACGCGAACAAGGCTCTGATGAACCTTGGCTACGAGGCGATGTTCCCGAAGGACGAGACCGACGTGAACCCGGCGATCCTGTCGGCGCTGTCGCCGAACGCCGACGAGAATCACGACTTCTTCTCCGGCTCGGGCTCGAGTTATGTCATCGGCAAGGCCGTCAACACCGAGGACGAGGACTGGGACTTCTAGCCTTGCGGAACTGGTTGCCATCGCGCTCGCTTTCCGAGAGCGATGGCAACCAGATAGGTGGTCGGAGGAGGATCGGCTACCATCGCAGAATGTCGAACACCGAAAGGGGCGCTGCGCCTCACCAGCACTGATGGCCGGCACCCGCGTCCGCAGGCCGGACGAGATCCGCAAGTCACGACGATCCCGGTCCCATTCTTGTTGGGGTCACCTGATTCTCGCGCCCCTGTGGGCGCAACACGGAGCAAATCTCGGCACCCTTCTGCGCACCTGCGATGCGGTTGGTGCATGTCTCGCCGTACCGCCCCACGATTGGGTGCCCGAAGCGTTGCGCCGAGGTAACACCGTCCCGGGCCGATCCTGCATCCATCGGACCGGAAACCCGCGCCGGTGGCTGGCGCGCGAGCGCGAGACCGGATCGCATCTCCTCGGCGTCGAACTTGCCGAAGGTGCACTACGTTTGGCGGATCTACCGCCCGCGCGGCGACGAACGGTGGTGGTCCTCGGTCACGAACGAGGCGGCATACCCGAGGACATCATCGACGAACTGGACGCCGTCGTCGAGATCCCGATGATCGGACGGGGAGCGAGTCTGAACGTCGCGGTCGCCGGATCGCTTGTCGCGTACAAACTCTCGGGCATGTTGTGAGGTCGAGTGACGCCTATGGCTCGCCAGTCAACCGGTCGTAGAGATCGCCGAGTTCGTCCAAGGTCTCGGCCATGTCCGCCGGCACAACGCCGACCGCGCGGAGCGCCTGACGCAGGTCGGTGGTGTCGAGATCGGTCAGCGGGTTCATGCGCAGCGGTGACGGCAGCGGCGGCAGCGGGGAAGTGGTGCCGTAGAAGTCCGGCCCGGGCAGTGAACCGACGTCGGACTCCCGCGTCGGCGTCGGTGCGTCGCCGACCTTGTCGAGCAGCGACTTGAGGTCGGTCCCCATCACAGTCAGCAGCGTCAACGCGGAGCGGTCGATCTCGGCGGCCACCTCGTAGGCGACGGCGAGTGCGTGCACGCACCGGACCGCCTCGTCGGGGCAGGTGCAGTCGGTCATCACGTCGGCCGATTCGGTGGGGCCGATCAGCTCACCCACCACGACAGGCTGTTCGCCGCGAGTCAGGGGCATGAGCTCCATGACGGCGCCACGCGCACGCAACAGCTCGGCGACGGTGCCGGAGTCGACGGTGCGGGTGGTGAGGATGACGTCGAACGGGTCGAGCTGACTGCCCTCGACCGACGCAGTCACGCGGCCGGGTCGGATCCGGAGTCCGTGCACGTGGCGGGCGCGAAAGTATCTGCGGGCCTTGGTGATATGCCGGCTGTCGGCGACCGCGTCGGTACTGCTGCCGGTGGTGCGGCCTTCGACCACGTCGACAAAGGACCGCGCCCACGGGGTGAGCGCGTATCCGCGAACCGCGATGGGGCCGCGACTCTGCCCTCTGCTCACTCGCTCACCGCCTCGTCGCGGAGGCGGACGAGTTCGAACAACTCGTCGTCGGCGAGATCGGAGACCCAGTTCTCCCCGGATGCGACGGTGAGCCGCGACAGTTCCCGTTTGCGGGCGATCATGTCATCGATGCGCTCCTCGATCGTTCCCACGCAGATCAACCGGTGAACCGACACCCGCTGATCCTGGCCGATGCGGTAGGCCCGATCGGTGGCCTGGTCCTCGACCGCGGGATTCCACCACCGATCCACGTGCACAACGTGATTGGCGGTGGTCAGGTTGAGGCCGGTGCCGCCGGCCTTGAGGGTGGCGAGCATGATCGGCGGGCCGTCGGATTCGGTGAACTCCGCGACCATCCGGTCGCGATCGCGCCGGCCGAGCCCGCCGTGCAGAAGTGGAATCGGCGTACCGAGCAGCTCGCCGAGCCACCCCGAGAGCAGTTCGCCGAACGCCGCGAACTGGGTGAACACCAGGGCACGGTCGCCCTCGTCGATCAGCGTCGTGAGTGTGTCTGCCAGGAGCTCCACTTTGCCGGACCGATGAACACCACCGGGCGCGAGATCGGTACCGTCGGCGAGGTAGTGCGCGGGGTGGTTGCAAATCTGTTTGAGGCGGGTGAGGGCGGCCAGCACGTTGCGGCGGCGCAGCGTGCGTTGTTGCCTGTCGCGCAACGCTTCCATCAGCTCGTCGATGACCGCCCGATACAGACCGGCCTGCTCGACGGTGAGGTTGGCACGCACCGTGATGTCGACCTTCTCCGGCAACTCGGCGGCGATGGTGGGATCGGTCTTCTCACGCCGCAACACAAACGGGTGTGTGATCGCGGTGAGACGACGCAACGCTGCCGGGTCCCGATCACGTTCGATCGGTTCGGCATAGCGTGCGCGAAACACCGACGCCGAACCGAGCAGGCCCGGGTTCACCAGGTCGATGACAGCGCGCAGATCTTCGAGCCGGTTCTCCACGGGCGTACCGGTGAGCGCGATCCGGTGGCCGCTGGTCAGCGCCCGGACAGACTTGGCGGCAATCGTGTTGACATTCTTGAGGTGCTGCGCCTCGTCGACGACGATCCGGTGCCAGCGTTGCCCGCCGAGCAGGCTCCGGTCCCTGCTTGCAATGGCAAAGGTGGTGAGGACCACGTCGTGTGCGGCGCGCGCGTGTTCGAAATGCTTGCTCGACAGTCGATCCGGACCGTGATGGATCATCACTCGCAGATGCGGGGCGAACCGCCGGAATTCGCGTGCCCAGTTGCCGACCACCGACATCGGACATACGACGAGCGTGGGAGGCGTTGATCCGGAGGATCTTTCGTGGGACTCGAGGGCGATGATCTGGATCGTCTTGCCGAGCCCCATGTCGTCGGCCAACACCCCGCCGATGCCCAACGAGGCGAGATGAGCCAACCATTCGACTCCGCGCTGCTGGTAGGGCCGCAGGGTCGCGGTCAGTCCGGCTGGTGGGGGGAGTGGGCTGGGTTGCAGGGCGCCACGTTCGGCGATGTCGTCGAGCCAGGACAGGCCCTGCACCGAGCTCACCGGCACCGGGAGGCGATCGGCACTCCCGGTGAGCAGTCCGAAAAGCTCGCCCATGTCGGCGGGCCGGTCGTCGGCCTTGAGGGCACGCTGGGCGGTGACGAACGCCGCCGCGCGGGACAGGGCGCCGGACTCCGCACGCATCCACACGCCGCGGACGCGGACGAGATCGCCCTTCTGGTCCGCCAATTCGGCAAGATCCGCGTCGGTCAGGGTGATGGCGCCGGGCGCGTCGCCGAGGGCGAGGCGCCACTCGAACTCGCGGATCTCGCGCAACCCGACCATGGCGGCCGGGGCTCCGCCGCCCATCACCGGCACCGCGCGGATGCCGAGGGTCGGCCGTACCTCGGCGATGGTGCGGGGCAACAGCACTGCGAAGCCCGCTTCGCCGAGCGCGACGGCACCGGTGGCGAACAACTCCTCGGCCAGCGATGTCGGCAGCAGGAAGTCGAGCGATCCGCGGTCCGGATCCGCTTGGGCCAGTCCGGGGAACGCGCGTACCGCGGTGGCCAGGGCGGTGGTGAGCTCGTCGAGGTCTTCGGTGTCGAGCCGATGCGGTTGGACCGGGGCGACGTGCCCATCGATGCTGCGCCGGCACACCTGGAGCCGCCAGCGTGCAGATTCGGTTGTCGCCACACTCTTCTCGGTATCCGGCGGTGATTCAACAGACCAGGAGTCGTCCGTCCACCATGTGCCATCGGGCTCGTCGTGCTCCGGTTCGTGCAGACGGAACAGCAGGGTGTGGTCGTCCTTGCGCGGGCTGGTATTCCATCGTTGGAAGGCCGACGCCGAGGCGGCGAGCCGCGCCGGCGCGCACGGGGCGCTTGCGTCCGTGTCGGGGAGGAGTGTCCGCACGACGGGACTTCGGGGTGCCGGGGGTCCCAGACGTGGGACCGAAGTGGCTATGCGCGAGCGGGTTTCGTGATCGATCAGCTCGGCCAGCAGGTCGGTGAGCGCTTCGGGTCCGCCGTTGTCCAGGAGGGCGGAGGGTGCCCCGCCGGTGGCCACGGCCGCCCAACTGCGCCACGCTGGGGTAGGGATCACCTGCCAGCGCATCACCCATTCACCTGCCACCTCCACGACCGTCGGTGCGACCGCCGCCGATGCCACGAATCGGCGCACACCGTCGAGCAGATACCGATACCAGCGCACGTCGCCGGCGGTCGGGATCGAACGTGACGCGTCGAGAAGTGCGACAGTCGAAGCGACGCCGAGAGTCGCTGTCGCGACGAATCGTCGTTTGCCGGCGTCGTCGGTCACGGCGATATCGCGTCGAAACCGCTTCCCGGCGAGCAGTTCGGCCAGCGGCCCGGGCAACTGCCCGCTTGTGGCGTGCTGATCGTCGACCCACGCGGCCATACCCACACCCGTCCGCCACAGCAGGTGCAGGGTTGCGGTGTCAGGAGGTGCCGACGCGGTGATGACGCTATTTCTTGCCGAAGTAGGACGCAGTCAGCGTCAAGATCACCCGGTCGGCGGCGTCGGGCGGAGGTTGCTGGTCGGCGTTGCCGTAGCGCTTGCCCAGCGTGACGTAGAAGGCGCCGGTCGGGTCGTCGGTGACCGATTCGAGTTGCCCGCGAAGTTCGAGGTAGCGGTACGGGTTGTCAGGATCGGTGATGACAAACGAGTAGTTCGGGTTGCCCTCGAGATTGCGGATCTTCTTGCGCGCCTTGGTGTGTGTGAAGCGCAGATGCTCTCCGTCCCACGCGAACCACATCGGCGTCGCGTTCGGGATGCCGTCGGGGCCGACGGTGCTGAGCACGCCGACGACCGGTCGGTCGAGCAAATCGGCATAGCCTTCGGGAACTGTGGTGGCCATACGTCCACCTTAGTGGTCCTGACCGACAGCCATCATCCGCGAGACGGCGCTTTCGGCGATTCGAGTTCGCGCCTCTGGTGTTATCCGCCAGACTCTTGATCTATGGCCGGTGACAAAGGAAAGCGTCTCGATCCCGTCGCTCGGGGCCGGGCGGCGCGAAAGACCGTGCCGCGCAGCCACCTCGGCGACTGGGATCCGAGCCGCCGAGGACACGACGCTCTGGCCACGATTCTGGCGCAGAACACGATGCGCGATCAGCGACTGATCGCGATCCGGCACGGTCGGATGTCGGCGTCGCCGTGGACCTACTACCGCGGGGCCGCCGCGGTGATGGCCGCGGACCTCGCCTCGCGGCCGAACACCGGCATCACCGTGCAGATGTGCGGCGATGCTCATGTGCTCAACTTCGGCTTGTGGAACACGCCGGAACGTTCCTTGGCGTTCGATCTGCGTGACTTCGACGAGACGCTGCCGGGCCCGTTCGAATGGGATCTGCTCCGGTTCCTCACCAGCCTGGTGGTGCTCGCCCGCGAGAACGGAGTGCCCGCCGAGGTCGCCGACGCCTCGGTTCGGGCCGGTTTGCACGGCTACCGCACCTGGATGAAGACGTACTCCGGGTGGCCTGAGCTCGATGTCTGGGCCGAGATCATCGACCTGGCGCACCTCGTCACCTACCTCGCCCCCGAGGACTCCGAGCACCAGTCCGACAAGATCCTGGAGAAACAGGCCCGCAAACGTAGCAGCCGCGGCGCCGCCAAGAAGTTGACCCAACTCGTCGACGGTCGGCGCCAGATCATCGAGGACCCGCCCTACCGGGTGCATGCACTCGCCGAGCATGCCGACGTCCTGGCCGGGGTGGTCGATGCCTACAACGCAAGCATCCCCGACCACATCTCGGCTTTGCTGTCCCACTTCGACCTGGTCGACGCGGTCCAGCAGGTGGTGGGCGTCGGTAGCGTCGGCATGCGGGTCTTCCTGCTGTTGATGGAGGAACGCGCCACCGGCGACCCGCTGTTCTTCCAGGTGAAACAGGCCGGTTCCTCGGTGTATGAACCCTTTGTGCGTCGCAGTCGGTACGACAACCACGGTGCGCGGGTCGTCAATGGGCAGCGGTTGATCCAGAGCGCGACCGACATGTTCGTCGGTTGGACGCGGATCGGGAAGATGGACTTCTACGTGCGCCAGTTCCGCGACGGCAAGGTGATTCCGAAGGGGCAGACCATCGCCGGCCGACTCGCCGAGTTCGCCGCCGCGTGCGGGCATGTGCTGGCTCGGGCGCACGCTCGCAGTGGCGATGCGCGCATGATCCACTCCTACCTGGGGGATGGCGGCAAGGTCGAGGAATCGGTGCTGTCCTTCGCCCATGCCTACGCCGACCAAACCGAACGCGACCACTCCCAGCTGGCGGAAGCGGTCGCGTCGGGTTCGATCGCGGCCGAACCCGGTTGGCCATGACCGAGCGAGGAGTGTCAGTTCTCCACTTCGCGGAGCAGTCCGGTCGCGACGTCGAAGACGAATCCGCGCAGTGAGCTGGTCTTGGTGATGAACGGGCTGTTGCGGATGCGGGTGAGTGATTGGCGAATATCCTCGTCGAGGTCGGTGAACGACTCGGCCGCCCAATTCGGCTTCTGACCGATCTCGGTCTGGATCTCGCGCTTGAACTCGTCGTCGGTGAACGTGAGCATGCCGCAGTCGGTGTGGTGGATCAGGATGATCTCGGTGGTGCCCAGCAGGCGTTGGCTGATGGCAAGGGAACGGATCTCGTCGTCGGTGACGACGCCACCGGCGTTGCGGATGACGTGGGCCTCGCCGTCGGATACTCCCAGAATCCGGTAGACGTCGAGCCGGGCGTCCATGCAGGCGAGGACGGCAACGTGCCGACTCGGCGGCAAGGGGAGCGGCCCGGAGAAGGACTTGGCGTATTCGACGTTGTTGGCGAGGTATTCATCGGTGACAGACATGCGTCAACACTCATCCGTCGCCGCGTCGAAGACGAGGGTTTGCCTCACCCGGCGCGAAAGTCGCGTCAGTAGGTTGCCGAGGATCCGTCGGCCAGTGAGTCGCGCACGTCGTAGAGGACCAGCCAGGCCGCGGCCAGGCCGGACGTCTGGTACCAGACCTGATCGTCGATGGCGAGGACGCGTTTCCAGGTCGGTGCCCCGAGATCGAGCCAGGCGTCGCTGAGCAGGACCTGCTTCCCGTGCTCGAGGCCCTTCGCGCCGTCGAAGCCGACGTAGATCAGGTCGCCGTCGGCGGCGTGGAAGTTCTCGTCGGTGACGGTGAACGACTCGGCACCCCGCTGGGCCGGCGGCCGCTGCGCACCGATCATCGACAGAATCTGGCCGGCGAATGTGTTTGTCCCCGCGATGACCTCGGCGTCGGCGGTGAACCGGACCAGCGACACCCAGGTGTGGGCGGCGTCGGTCCACTTTCCCACCGACGCGGCACGGTTGGTGAACTGCTTGAGCAGTCGGACGCCCGACTCGCTGCGGCCCAGACCGTCGGCGACGGCCTGGAACTGCTCCTGCCACGTGCCCGGACCGACCTCGACGCTGCGCACACCGCCGAAAGCCGCGGCCGATGACGTGGTCGTCGGCGTCGTGAGCACGACGTCCGGTTTCGCGGCCGTCACCGCGGCGGCGTCGGGGGTGGAGCCGATCGTCGGCACCGAGTTCAGCTGCGGGCCGAGATAGGCCATGACACTGCCTGGTGCCGAGGTCACCGCCACCACCTTCGGACCGATCCCAAGGGCGCAGATCGGATCGAGGAGCGACGGATCGGTGACGACAATGCGCGTCACGTCCGGTTGGCCTGGGTCAGGCGTGGTCGGCTGCAGACATGTCTCCGAGAAGTCGCGCTCGGGAGCCACCACGTTGACCTCTGCGATGCGCGTGGTCGAGGTGGAGATCGGCGCTCCGTCGGGGGTTCGGAGTGTGTCGTCGTCGGACGAACAGGCTGCGACGGTCAGCGACAGAAGGGCGATCGCGGCGAGGGCGGCGCGGCGAAAACGTCGGCCCGATCGGGGGCTGCGGCTCACGCCACGCCCATCATCATCGCTGTCACGAACGCTGCGTTGCACCCGCCAAACCTAGCATCGGGGTGCGCCCGCACCGTCGTGGCGCCGCGGGTCCGACGCGGGCCGCTCCGGCGGGCCCCTTTCGACTGCGCGCGTCGCATCCGCAAATAGGCGTTGAGCTGCGCAGACCCACCCCCTCGGAAATCAATTACGACAGATCGTAGGACCCGGTCGGCCGGGGCGCCCGCAAGGGTTTAGGATCAGTTACCAGCGCTCGGTTTGTTCATGTGCCGGCCGTCTGTGGAGTCGTCGTCCGATTCGCTGGAGATGGTCGGGCAAGAGGAGGATCTGTGACCGCGGTAGACCAGCCCACCACGCAAGTGGCTCCAGTGCGTCCGTTCCCGGAGCGCTACCAGCCCAAGGGTTCGTTCTTCTACAAGCTGATCACCACCACCGATCACAAGTTGATCGGCATGATGTACATCACCGCCTGCTTCGCGTTCTTCCTCATCGGTGGCCTGATGGCTCTGCTGATGCGTGGCGAACTCGCCCATCCGGGTATGCAGTTCCTGTCGACCGAGCAGTTCAACCAGCTGTTCACCATGCACGGCACGGTGATGCTGCTGATGTATGCGACGCCGATCGTCATCGGCTTCGCGAACTTCGTGCTGCCACTGCAGATCGGATCGCCCGACGTCGCGTTTCCGCGACTCAATGCGATGGGCTTCTGGCTGTTCGTCTTCGGCTCGACGGTCGCGATCGGCGGATTCATCACGCCCGGCGGTGCCGCCGACTTCGGATGGACCGCCTACACCCCGCTCACCGACGCGGTGCACTCTCCCGGCGTCGGTGCCGACCTGTGGATCATGGGTCTGGGTGTCAGTGGCCTCGGCACCATCCTCGGTGCTGTCAACATGGTCACCACCGTCGTCTGTCTCCGCTGCCCCGGCATGACCATGTTCCGCATGCCGATCTTCACCTGGAACATCCTGGTGACCAGCGTCCTGATCCTGCTGATCTTCCCGCTGCTGACGGCTGCTCTGCTCGGCCTGGAGGTCGACCGCCAGTTCGGCGCCCACCTCTATGACCCGGCCAACGGCGGTGTGATCCTCTGGCAGCACCTGTTCTGGTTCTTCGGTCACCCCGAGGTGTACGTCATCGCGCTGCCGTTCTTCGGCATCGTGTCCGAGGTCTTCCCGGTGTTCAGCCGCAAGCCGATCTTCGGTTACTCCGGTCTCGTCTACGCGACCCTCGCGATCGCCGCACTGTCGGTGGCCGTGTGGGCCCACCACATGTATGTCACCGGCGCCGTGCTGTTGCCGTTCTTCTCGTTCATGACCTTCCTGATAGCCGTGCCCACCGGCGTGAAGTTCTTCAACTGGATAGGCACGATGTGGAGAGGCAACATGACTTTCGAGTCACCGATGCTGTTCTCCGTCGGCTTCATCGTGACCTTCCTCTTCGGTGGTCTGACCGGTGTTCTGCTCGCGAGCCCGCCGCTGGACTTCCACCTCTCCGACAGCTACTTCGTGGTCGCTCACTTCCATTACGTGCTCTTCGGCACGATCGTGTTCGCCACCTACGCCGGCATCTACTTCTGGTTCCCCAAGATGACCGGACGCATGCTCGACGAACGACTCGGCAAGTGGCACTTCTGGCTGACCTTCATCGGCTTCCACACCACCTTCCTGGTCCAGCACTGGCTGGGTAACGAGGGCATGCCGCGTCGCTACGCCGACTACCTGCCGTCGGACGGCTTCACCACGCTGAACATGATCTCCACCCTCGGTGCGTTCATCCTCGGACTGTCGACGCTGCCGTTCCTGTGGAACGTCTTCCGCTCGTACCGCTACGGCGAGGTCGTCACCGTCGACGATCCGTGGGGCTTCGGCAACTCGCTCGAGTGGGCCACCAGCTGCCCGCCGCCGCGGCACAACTTCACCGAACTGCCGCGCATCCGGTCGGAGCGTCCCGCATTCGAGCTGCACTATCCGCACATGATCGAGCGGATGCGTGCCGAAGCGCACGTTGGTCCCGGACACGGCCACGAAAGCAAGGTTGTCGAGGATGCGCGTCGCGACCCGCTGACCACCGGCAGCCACGAGGCGTCCGGGGACAGCGACCCGCGCTGACACGGTGGAATCGAATTCTGGGCCCAAGGACTCGGGAAAGTCACTCACCACCGTTCTCATCACCGTCACCGGTCTCGACAAGCCGGGCGTGACCAAGGCCTTGATGGCCGCACTGTCGACGCAGGACGTCAACCTGCTCGACGTCGAGCAGGTGGTCATCCGCGGTCGACTCACTCTGGGTGTGCTCGTCGCCACCAGCGGTGACGCCGAGGCCGTGCAAGACGTCGTCGAGCAGGCCATGGCGTCGGTCGGGATCGATGTCGCAGTGGAGGTCGGTGCCGAGACGGTCGGGCAGCCGCCGTCCAGTCACGCGGTCGTCCTGCTCGGTAGTCCGGTGACTCCGCAGGCCTTCAGCGCGGTCGCCACCGAGCTTGCCGACCAGGGCGGCAACATCGACTCGATCCGGGGGATCGCCGACTACCCACTGACGGGCCTGGAGCTGATGGTCAGTGTTCAGGGTCGCGCGGACGTGGCGGCCGACGCCGCACTGCGCAAGGGCCTGGCGACGGTCGCATCGAGGCACGCGGTCGACATCGCCGTCGAACGAGGCGGTCTCGCGCGACGTGCCAAGCGGCTCATCGTCTTCGACGTCGACTCCACCCTGATCCAGGGCGAGGTCATCGAAATGCTCGCCGCCCATGCCGGTCGCGAAGCGGAGGTCGCGGCGGTCACCGAACGCGCCATGCGCGGCGAACTCGACTTCTCCGAATCCCTGCATCAGCGGGTTGCGGCGCTGGCCGGTCTCGACGCGTCGGTGGTCGACGAGGTGGCGGCGTCCCTGGAGCTCACACCCGGTGCACGGACCACCATTCGCACGCTGCATCGGCTCGGCTATCACTGCGGTCTGGTGTCGGGCGGTTTCCGCCAGGTCATCGACGGACTGGCGCATGAACTCGAACTCGACTTCGTGCGCGCCAACACGCTCGAGATCGTCGACGGGCGACTCACCGGCCGCGTGATCGGCGAGGTGGTCGACCGGCCGGGCAAAGCGCGCGCGTTGCGTTCCTTCGCCGATCAGGTGGGTGTGCCGGTGGAGCAGACGGTCGCGGTCGGCGACGGCGCCAACGACATCGACATGCTCTCGGTCGCAGGCCTCGGCATTGCGTTCAACGCCAAACCCGCGTTGCGCGAGGTCGCCGATGCGGCCCTGAACCATCCGTTCCTCGATGCCGTCCTGTTCATCCTCGGCGTCACCCGCGACGAGATCGAAGCCGCCGACGCCGCCGACGGGGTGCTGCGGCGCGTGCCACTGGAATGACGATCGAACCGAATGGGTCGCCGCTGTCCGACGACTACCGTCGGCTGACCGGTCATGTTGGCGGGCACGACGATCCGCTCGATCCGGCCGATGTGTTGGCCATGCAGATGGTGTTGCGTATCGAGAAGTCCGATCCGCCCGACCGAGCCGAACTCCTCGTTGCCGCGGCACGCGCAGTGGCGCTGCTGTGCCTCGACGACCGAGCAGGTCGCGACGGCCCGTGGGCGCCCTCGCTCGACGCGTGGTGCGACGCGCGAATCCGCAAGATAGCGCGTCGTGCTCGTGGTGCGCAGTGGCTTGCGGCGCAGGAGGTATGGGGTGTCACTGCCGGCGAAGGCGCTGCGCAGGCGCGAGCTCTTGTGCCCGGCCGTGTCGGTGACGTCGATCGTCGGATCTCGCGCTTGCAGATCGGCGGCACGGAGGTCGACGGCGGGCTCCCGGCAGATCCGCCGACGACCGGTGTGTGCCTTTGGGTCAACCCGGATCTCGAGATGACCGTGGGAAAGCTTGCGGCCCAGGTGGGGCACGCGTCGATGCTGGCGGTACGGCTCCTCGACGAGGCGTCGACGCTGGCCTGGCGCGAGTCCGGATGTCCATTGTCGGTGTGTGTCGCGGATTCTGTGCGCTGGCGTTCGTTGTTGGCTGCCGATGCGAGCGGTGCGGCGGTCGCGGTGCGCGATGCGGGTTTCACCGAGATCGCGCCCGGCTCGGTCACCGTGATCGCGGAGGTGACCCGGTGAGCGAGCTGCTGCCGGAATGGGCTCGGGGTCTTGGTCTTTCGCGACATCCCGAGGGCGGATGGTTTAGGGAGACCTGGCGCAGTGACCTGGTGCTACCGGCCGATGCTCTGCCCGCGTACGACGCCGACCGGTCCGCCGGTACCGCAATCCTGTTCTTGCTCCTGCCGGGTGAGGAATCGGCCTGGCACACCGTGCGTGGCGCCGAACTCTGGCTGTATCACCGAGGTTCACCCGTCGAACTGGATCTCGGTGGCGACGGTGCCGAGCCGGGGCGTGACGCGACAGTGCTCGTGGGCGCGGATGTGCTTGCCGGACAACAACCCCAGGCGCTCGTGCCACCTGGACACTGGCAGCGCGCACGATGCGTCGGCGATGACGCGTCGCTGGTCAGTTGCATCGTCGTGCCCGGCTTCGACTTCGACGACTTCTGCCTTGCCTGAGTTTGCTGCCGCCTGATCCGAAGAGCCTTAGTGACCAACGCTGTGACCTGGGGAAATGCTCGGCCGGCACCCAACCATCCGGCGGATGGACGGACAGGCCCGTCGCCCTGGTGACAGTCTCTGCTTTGCCCCCAATTGCCTTGTCTCACCGGCCCTTCGAGACTCTCGGCTAGCGTCTCGAGCAACTCAGCTCAGGGAGCGGAGGTGGGCCGGCTGCGTTGTTGGACCCACTCCCTCAAGGAGCTTCAGCCGGCGCTGGGGGCGGCCGTCGGTGACGGGATTGCCGCCGGAGCCAAGTGTGCCAACGTGTTTCGCCACACTGTCCGATCCGGCGCGAGCGACGCGAGGATCAGTTCGTCGGCGTCGGCGTGGTCGGTGAACCAGTCGAGATACTCGCGGACCTGCACGGGCGTACCGACACCGACGTAGGTGAGCATCGAATCGATCTGACGGCCCTGCGGCACCGAGAGGATGGCGTCGGCCTCCTCGTCGGTGAACCGTCGACCGCGACCGAAGAGCGCCGTGACCCGCTGTCGTTTGGCGCGCAGCAATTGCTCGGCGGCGACGGCTTCGTCGTCGTCGGCGATGACGCACACACCGGCGATCACATACGGCTCCGCGAGTACGTCGGAAGGCTGGAATTCACTGCGGTACAGAGCTACGGCCTGTTCGAGAGCCTGTGGTGCGAAGTGTGAGGCGAATGCGTAGGGCAAGCCGAGTGCGGCGGCCAGCTGTGCACCGAAGAGCGACGAACCGAGGATGTAGAGCGGGACATCGGTGCCGGCGCCCGGAGTGGCCGAAACACCCTCCACACGTGACTGTCCGCGCAGGTAGCCCTGCAGTTCGAGGACGTCGGTCGGGAAGTGCTCGGCCGAGGCGATGGTCCGGCGCAGCGCCGCGAAGGTCTTCTGGTCGCCGCCGGGGGCGCGGCCGAGTCCGAGGTCGATTCGGCCTGGATACAGTTCGGCCAGCGTGCCGAACTGTTCGGCGATCGACAGCGGGGAGTGGTTGGGCAACATCACGCCGCCCGCGCCGAGACGGATCGTCGACGTGTGCGCGGCGATATGGGAGATCAGCACCGCCGGGGCGGCCGACGCGATCGACGACATGTTGTGGTGTTCGGCGTACCAGATGCGACGGTAACCCCACTGCTCGGCGCGTTGGGCCATGTCGCGGCTGGCGGCGAAACTGTCGGCGACGGTCTCGCCTGGGCCGACTTGTGCGAGATCGAGAATCGAAAGATCAACGGACATATCAATGCCAAGGCCGACACACGCTCTCGTATTCCGAACCAGCGCGCGATCCGACCATGATCTAGGGCACGATGGGCAGGTGACCGAATCGGATCCCGACCTGCTCATCGACTTCCGCGACGTGACGCTCGTCCGAGGGGGCAACACGCTCGTCGGCCCGATCTCCTGGCAGGTGGAACTCGACGAACGGTGGGTGATCATCGGACCCAACGGGGCGGGCAAGACGTCGCTGATGCGTCTTGCCGGTGCCGAGATCCATCCGACTGCCGGGACGGCGTACGTCCTCAACGAGTTGCTCGGCAAGGTGGAGGTCCGTGAACTGTCCACCCGGATCGGTGTGACCAGTCCTGGACTGGCCGAGCGGATCCCGTCCGACGAGGTCGTGAGCGACGTCGTGATCTCGGCGGGTTACTCGGTGTTGGGTCGCTGGCGCGAGGAGTACGACGACGCCGACCGCGCGCAGGCGCTCGAATCGCTGGAGTCGATGGGTGCCGAGCACCTCGCCGACCGCACCTTCGGGACTCTGTCGGAGGGCGAGCGCAAGCGGGTGCTGATCGCGCGGGCGCTGATGACCGATCCGGAGTTGCTGCTCCTCGACGAGCCGGCCGCCGGTCTCGATCTCGGTGGTCGCGAGGAACTCGTCGAACGTCTCTCGAAACTCGCAGCCGACCCGGACTCGCCGGCGATCGTGCTCATCACCCACCACGTCGAGGAGATCCCCGAGGGGTTCACGCATGCGATGTTGCTCTCCGAGGGCGGCGTCGTCGCGCAGGGTCTGCTCAGCGAGGTGCTCAACGAGAAGAACTTGTCGCTGGCATTCCACCAGCAGATCGCGCTGAGCAAAGTCAGCGGCGGTCGTTACTTCGCGCGGCGAAAGCGTCGCGCGGGCGGACATCGGCGACGGGCCGCGCAGTAGGTATCCCGGAACCCAGGTGCGGATGGCGCCTACCGCCGCCGATAGTGTCGAGAATGCCGCGGTGATCTGACTCCACGGCGTGAGGTGGAGGTGCACATGTCATCCGTCGAGTCGTCGGAATCCCAACCCGCTCCACTCCGTGATGCGGCCACGGTCGTTCTCGCGCGCGACGGTGCCGACGGAATCGAGGTGTTCCTGCAGCGGCGCGTGCAGCAGATGGCCTTCGCCGGCGGGATGACCGTGTTTCCGGGCGGTGGGGTCGACGCACGCGACGCGGATGCCGACCTCTCCTGGAACGGACCCGACGCCGCGTGGTGGGCGGACGCTTTCAACACCACCGAGGAGACCGCTCAGGCGCTCGTGTGTGCCGCGGTGCGGGAGACCTTCGAAGAATGCGGTGTTCTGCTCGCGACCGACGATGACGGTGTGTTCGCAGACCCGGGAGCGCTCGACGACGACCGAACGAAACTCGTCGACAAATCCCTCTCGTTCGCCGAGTTCCTGCGTGCACGGGGTCTCACGCTGCGTGCAGACCTGCTGCGGCCCATCGCGCACTGGATCACACCGGTCAACGAGAAGCGCCGCTACGACACCCGGTTCTTCCTCGCGGCACTCCCGGAAGGCCAGGACGCCGACGACAAGACGTCAGAGGCCGAGATCGCTCGCTGGGCGAGCGCACGTGCGGCGCTGGACGCGTGGCGGTCGGGCAAGCACTTCCTTCTTCCGCCGACCTGGGCGCAGCTGACCCACATCGCCGAGTTCACCACCGTCGAAGAATTGCTGGCCGCCGAACCCGCCATCGAACCGATCCAGCCGGACGTCAAGCCGGGCGCGGGACTTGCCGGCCTGAGCTTTCCCGGCTCCGACCGCTACTTCGCCGCACTCGGCGACCAGAAGGTACCCGATATCAAGCTCTGACTCGACGGGCTCCGGATTGTCAGTCGTCGGGAGAGTCGATGTCGTCGCGGTCGGCCCATTCGAGGAGCGTGTCGATGCGGTGTGCGACGTCGTCGATCTCGGAATGAAGATCACCGAGTTCGGCAAATCGCGCGGGCATGGTGGCGATGGTGAAGTCGTCGGGCACCACGTCGTCGATCTCCGACCATGCGATCGGCGCCGACACCGTCGCGCGCGGGTTGCCCCGCACCGAGTAGGCCGACGCCATCGTGTGGTCACGCGTGTTCTGGTTGTAGTCGACGAAGACGGCCGTGGGGTTGCGGTCCTTGCGCCACCACGTGGTGGTGACATCGTCGGGCGCGCGGCGTTCGACCTCCCGCGCGAACGCCAGAGCGGCGCGCCGGACCTCCTGAAATCCCCACTCCGGCTCTATACGGACGTAAATGTGCAGGCCGCGGCCGCCGGAGGTCTTCGGGAAACCACGGATGTCGAGTTCATCGAGGAGCTCTTCGACGACGTGCGCGACGCGACGGATGCGGGCGAAATCGCAGTCCGGCATCGGGTCGAGGTCGATGCGCCACTCATCTGGCGACTCGGGGTCGGCGCGGCGCGAGTTCCACGGGTGGAACTCGACCGTCGACATCTGCACGGCCCAGATGACCGATGCCAATTCGGTGACGCACAGCTCGTCGGCGGTGCGACCGTAGCGGGGAAAGTAGATCTCGGTGGTCTCCAGCCAGTCGGGCGCACCGGCGGGAACACGCTTCTGATGAACCTTTTTCTCGGCGACGCCTTTGGGGAAACGGTGCAGCATGCACGGCCGTTCACGCAGTGCACGCACGATGCCGTCACCCACCGACAGGTAGTACTCGACGAGGTCGAGCTTGGTCTCGCCGCGTTCGGGGAAGTACACGCGGTCCGGGCTCGAGATCCGCACGGAACGCTCACCCACGGTGAGGACGACCGGTTCCCCGGCGGACGCGTCGGGACTCATGGTTCAACCATAGGTCGAGGTCTGCTTGTGGTCTCGGTCATCGGGGCGGCGAGGCGGCGGGCACAACCCACCCGGTAGCCTTCGACCATGGCTGAGTTCGTCACCCTCGAGACATCCGAAGACCATCCCGGCGTGGGCACCATCTTGCTCAACCGGCCGCCCATGAACGCGCTGAACCGGCAGGTGCAGACCGAGCTGGCGGCAGCGGCGGATGAGGCCACCCTCCGCGACGACATCAAGGCGGTCGTGGTCTATGGCGGACCCAAGGTCCTCGCGGCGGGTGCCGACATCAAAGAGATGAACGACATGACCTACGCCGAGATGAGCAAGATCGCCGGTCGGCTGCAGGACTCGCTCGGTGCGATCTCCGAGATCCCCAAGCCGACGGTCGCCGCCATCACCGGCTACGCACTGGGCGGCGGACTGGAGGTCGCACTCGGGGCCGATCGCCGCATCGCCGGTGACAATGCCAAGCTCGGCGTTCCCGAGGTGCTGCTCGGCGTCATTCCCGGTGGCGGCGGCACGCAGCGGCTCGCGCGCCTCGTGGGACCGTCGAAGGCCAAGGACATGATCTTCACCGGTCGTTTCGTCGGTGCGGCCGAGGCGCTGGAGATCGGATTGGTCGACGAGGTCGTCGCACCGGACGAGGTGTACAACGCGGCGCTCAAGTGGGCCGGGCAGTTCTCCAAGGCGGCTTCGCTGGCCATCGCGGCAGGTAAGAGGGCCGTTGACCAGGGCCTCGGCGTCGACCTCACAACCGGACTCAAGATCGAGGAGCAGGTGTTTGCCGCGCTGTTCTCCACCGAGGACCGCTCGATCGGCATGAAGTCGTTCGTCGAGAACGGTCCCGGCAAGGCAGAATTCCTCGGCAAGTAGGGCTGGGACAAGGGGAGACAGAGATGACCAACGTGACGCCGGACGTCGATCCGGAACCGAATCCGCACGCCACCGAGGAGCAGGTGAAGGCCGCTCTCGAGGACACGAAACTCGCCCAGGTGCTCTACCACGACTGGGAGGCCGAGACCTACGACGAGAAGTGGTCGATCAGCTTCGACGAGCGCTGCATCGACTATGCGCGTGGTCGATTCGACGCGGTCGCCACTTCCGAGGATCTGCCGTATGGCCGCGCGATGGAACTTGGTTGTGGCACCGGATTCTTCCTGCTCAACCTCATGCAATCCGGTGTCGCGGAGAAGGGGTCGGTCACCGATCTCTCGCCGGGCATGGTGAAGGTTGCCCTGCGCAACGCCGAGAATCTCGGACTCGATGTCGACGGCCGGGTCGCCGACGCGGAGAAGATCCCCTACGACGACAACACGTTTGACCTCGTCGTCGGACATGCTGTGCTGCACCACATTCCGGACGTGGAGCAGGCGCTGCGTGAGGTGCTCCGAGTACTCAAGCCGGGTGGTCGCTTCATCTTCGCGGGTGAGCCGTCGACCATCGGTGACTTCTACGCACGGTGGATGAGCCGCGCAACCTGGTGGGCGACAACCAGCATCACCAAGTTCGGTCCGCTGCAGGGCTGGCGTCGTCCGCAGGAGGAGCTCGACGAGTCGTCGCGCGCGGCCGCGCTGGAAGCCGTGGTCGACATCCACACCTTCGATCCCGACGAACTCGCCGGGATCGCCACGAGCGCCGGTGCGCACAAGGTCGAGACCGCCACCGAGGAACTCGCCGCGGCGATGCTCGGTTGGCCGGTCCGTACCTTCGAGGCCGCGGTACCCGCCGACAAACTCGGTTGGGGCTGGGCCGGATTCGCGTTCGGCGGCTGGAAGCGCATGACCTGGCTCGACGAGAACGTGCTGCGGAAGATCGTGCCGCCCAAGTTCTTCTACAACGTGGTGGTCAGCGGCTACAAGCCGGAATGACGCGGTGAACGCGACCGCCGACCCAAGTCCGCCGGATCGGTCGGTGCGGTTGATGAGCGAGTACTTCGTCGATTGGCCGCTGTGGATCACCGACGGGCCTGCGGCGCCCGACCACTTCGAGTTGTCGGCGGGGTTGACGCGTGACCTGCTTGCTTGGCAGGAACTGTTCGAACAGCACTTCCACTATCGCGAGAGGTGGGACGACCCGGCGTGGGCACACGAGTACGAGCGCCGAGGTCGGGAACTGTTGTCCCGCTTGGCCGACGAACTGCCCGGTCATTTCATCGAACTGAGGCTGTGGCCGGTCGGTGCAGAGCCGGTCGGCAGTTGGGACCTGGGCCGGACCGAAGCCGGAGAGGACTGAGCGAGATGGCATATTCGTTCAGCCTCGACGACGTGAAGTTTCTGCGGTCGAGGCACGGGGAGAAGGCGCTCGAGGTGGCGTCGTCGCTGGATTTGTCGGCGGCGTCGATGCTCGCCGACATCGCCGAACTTCGGGCTCGTTACGCCGGCCATGATGCTGCCCTGATCGAGACGGTGACGTGTCGCCGGCGGGCGCGCGGGAAACTACGTGGCGCGGATGACCTCCTGCTATCGGACGAGGCGTTGCAACAGGCCACCAACAGCGTGGTTGCCGAGCATCGCGCGGCCGAGATCGCGGCCCGCTTCCCGGATGCGGTGGTACACGACATCACGTGTTCGATCGGAGCCGAACTCATCGAGTTGGAACGCTGCGCCGGCATCCGCGGGGTGATCGGCAGCGATCTTGATCGGATCCGTCTTGCCATGGCGCAGCACAACGCTCCCGGTGCGACCCTCCTCGTCGCCGACGCACTCACCCCGACGTCGACGGCCGACGTGGTGCTCGCCGACCCCGCGCGTCGCTCCGGCAGTGGTCGTGTGTTCCGTCTCGACCAATTGGCTCCGCCGCTACTCGACCTGCTGACCAACTACTCAGGGCGCACGCTCATCGTGAAATGTGCTCCCGGCCTGGACTATTCGATGCTGCGCAATCGATTCGGCTTCGACGGCGAGGTGCAGGTCACCTCGCTCGACGGCGGGGTGCGCGAGGCGGTGTTGTGGTCGGGTCCGGGAATGGAACCCATCAGACGTGCAACCGTCTTGCGCACCGAAGCCGAGGGCCTGGTCACCTCCGACGAGGTCACCGATCGCGAGCCCGACGATGTTCCGGTCGGCGACATCGGCGAGTGGATCGTCGATCCGGATGGCGCGATCGTCCGCGCGGGACTGGTCCGCCACTACGCATACCGCCACGGACTTGGGCTACTCGACCCGCAGATCGCCTATCTCACCGGTGATTCCGTACCGGCGGGGGAGCGGGGGTTTCGGATCGTCGAGCAGGTCGGCATCGCTGAGAAGGCACTACGTAAGGCGCTCGCCGCCCACGATTGCGGGACGCTCGAGATCCTCGTCCGCGGCCTCGACGTCGACCCTGATCGACTACGGAAACGGCTGAAGCTCAAGGGCTCACGACCGCTGTCGCTGGTGGTGACCCGGATCGGGCGCAAGGGCGTCGGATTCCTGTGCGAAGCCGGTGTCCGATTCTGACGCTGGTCCGCGTGCGATCGTTCCGCAGAGCACTGCCGCCAAGAGGCATAGGCCCGCTGCGATCTGAAAGGCTGCGTTGTAGTTGCCGTTGGTGTCCCGAATGTAGCCGGCACCCACCGCAGCGATCGCGGCGCCGATCTGGTGAGAGGCGAACACCCAACCGAATACGACCGGGGTGTTGGCGCCGAAGTACTGCCGGCAGATCGCGATCGTCGGCGGAACCGTTGCGACCCAGTCCAATCCGTAGAAGATGATGAACACCCAGGTACTCGGCTCGGCGTGCGGGGACAGGAGTGAGGGCAGCGTGAACAGCGCCATCCCGCGTCCGACGTAATACACCACGAGCAGGATGCGCGGGTCCACACGGTCGGTGAGCCATCCGGAAAGGACCGTGCCGGCGACGTCGAAGATGCCGATGGTCGCGAGTAGCGACGCGGCAACCGTGGGCGGCATGCCGTGATCGTGAGCTGCGGGGATGAAGTGCGTGCCGATCAACCCATTGGTCGTCATCCCGCAAATCGCGAAGCTTGCTGCCAGCAGCCAGAATGCCGGTACGCGCATGCCCTGGCGCAGACCCTGCACCGCCGCACCGAAGCTTCCGTTGGGTACCTGATCGTCGGGCGCGTCCGGTGGCGCGCCATAGGCGGTGGTGCCGACATCGCGCGGGTGATCGCGGATGAGCAGTGCCACCAGGGGCACCACGGCAAGCGCGGTGAGCGCCACGACGATCGACGCCCAGCGCCAACCCAATGCGTCAGTGATGTGCGCGACCACTGGCAGAAAGATCAGCTGACCGGTCGCACCCGCCGCGGTCAGCAGTCCGGTGACAAGTCCACGGTGCCGCACAAACCATCTCGTCGAGACGGTTGCAACAAAGCCCATCGAGATCGAACCTGTGCCCAGGCCGACCAAGACTCCCCACAGCAGTAGCAGTTGCCAACTCGCGGTCATGAATACGCCGAGGCCGGTTCCGGCCGCGATCAGCAGGAGGGCCGATACCAGCACTGGGCGTACGCCAAAACGATCCATCAGCGCAGCCGCAAACGGCGCCGTGACGCCGAACAACACCATGTTGACCGACATCGCTGCGCCGATGGTGGCGTGTGACCAGCCGAATTCGCTGTGTAGCGGATCCATCATCACGCTGGGGACCGCGCGAAATCCGGCTGCTCCGAGGATGGCGACAAAACTGACCGCAGCAACAATCCACGCCCACTGCCGGCCGCCGGCTCGTATCGCCGATTCGGGCGCGGAGGCAGACCGACCGGATGAAGGCGAGGGCACGGTTGGTTTCACCTGATCAGAATCGGCCATGACCGAGGCGCAATACCAGTGGCATAATCGCCAATATGTCGGAAGATCATGCCAACTCTCGTCGGCACTCGGTGGTTGTATTGCTTGTTCCACCAGTGGTCGGCTTCGACGCAACGATTCCGCCACTCATCTTCGGGCAGGCCACGGACGATGCGGGTCGGCGCCTCTACGACGTGACCCTGGCTTCGCTGGGCAGCGAGCCGCTCCCGACGACATCGGGATACGGGCTCGTGGCAGACGCGGGCGTCGGGGCGGTCTCGTCGGCTGACACCCTGATCGTCCCCGGTACTCGTCTGTCGACCGCTCGTCACAACGGGCGGTTGCCCGACGACCTCGCGGACGCTCTTCGTAGCGTACGGCCGGGCGCACGCATCGTGTCGATCTGTACCGGAGCTTTTGTCCTCGCGGCCGCCGGACTGTTCGACGGTCGGCGCGCAACCACCCACTGGCGCTACGCGGACGACTTCCGTCGGTTGTTCCCGCGCGTCGACCTCGACGAGTCTGTGCTGTTCATCGATGACGGCGACGTGTTGTCCTCGGCCGGACTCGCGGCGGGAATCGACCTTTGTCTACACATGATCCGGCGTGACCACGGTGTCGCAGTGGCCAACCGGGTTGCCCGGCACTGCGTAGTGCCGCCCTGGCGGGAGGGCGGCCAGGCGCAGTTCATCGATCGCCATGTCCCCGAGACCGACGACAGTACCGCCGCGGTCCGCGGTTGGGCCATGTCGAATCTCACCGCGAACCTGTCGGTGCCGGCGCTTGCGGCGGTCGCCCAGATGAGTCCTCGGACGTTTAGCTGGCGATTCCGTGCAGAGACCGGAAAATCGCCTGGCGCATGGGTATTGGAGCGGCGCGTCGACCACGCCCGTGAACTCCTCGAATCCGGCGACCTGTCGGTCGATGCGGTGGCGGAATTGTCGGGGCTGGGCACGGCTGACACTCTCCGACATCACCTGCGACGTGAATTGGGCATGTCACCGTCGGCGTACCGGCGGACCTTCGCCGGTGGCGGCGGGCCGGATGTCGCGTTCAGCCCCACCTCCCACCTCGGGCGGTGGGGCTGAACGCTTTTCACCCGCGGCGTGGCTGGGTTCTCTATGGAGTTCTCAAAGGGCGTGCGCGGTCCCGACGGGTCGGGTGCGCGGAAGGTGCTGCGCGGTCAAAGTGTCAGGCGGTCAAATTGCTAGGCGGTGGCCTTCGAGGCTCGCAGGCTCCTGACTTCTATCAATTAGTGCGTAGGTTCGCGGATGGCCTGGAGTGCTTCGTTGAGGTCGTCGGGGATGGGGTCGGCGGCGGTGATGGTGTGCTTGCCGGCTTGGACGGTGATGGTGCGGTAGCGGCGGGCTGTGGTGACGAACTTCTTGATCGACCAGCCGGTGCGGGCTTCGATGATGCGGGTGATGGCGAGGGCGGCGAACACGACTGCGAGGTGTGCGCGGATGGAGTCTTCTTTGCGGTGGAAGATCGGGCGTGCTGCAAGGTCGGATTTCGACATCCGGAAGCTCTTTTCGATCCGCCACAGCTCATGGTAGGTGCCGATCACGAAATCGCTTGTGGGCGAGTCGATATTGGTGGCATACGCCGTCCACCCGGCCAGAGTGCGGGCTTTGGTTTCCAACTCGCGGTTCACGCTCTTGGCCGCCCCTTTGAGCGTGACGAATCGGTTGCGTTTGACCGGAATCTTGCCCTCGACTGCCTTCTGCGCCTTGGCGATCTGCTCGTCGATACCGCGCAGTGACCGCCGCGCCCGATCGGCCTTGTACTGGTAGTAGACCACCTGGTTACGGCGGTGGCGGGTCTTGGAGGTTGCCGGCCACGGCTGGGTCAAGATCAGCCCGTCGGGTATCTCACGACCGGGATTGTCGTTGTGCCACTTACTGATTACGTAGGGCACGGTCGGGATCTTCTCACCAAGAATGAACGACAAGCCTGCTTCTTCGATCGCTGCCTTGTTGTCCGCGGAGATCATGCCGGCATCCGCGACGACAGTCACGTTGGTGAGCTGGTGGGCGGTCATGAACGCCCGCAACGTCGGCATCAGCGTCAGCGTTTCTGCTTTGTTGCCCTCGAAAGCCTCCACCATCAGCGGAAACCCGGACGCATCGGTCAACAACCCGACAGTGATCTGTGGTTCAAGGCGGCGTTCTTTGGAGAATCCGGGCTCGCGGAAGCCGTCGGCTTTGTCGGTTTCGAAGTAGAGCGTGGTCACGTCGTAGAGCACCAGGGTGGCCGAGTCGAGGCCGGCATACGCCGCGCACGCCGCAGCCAGTTTCTGCCGCCACACCGGCTCAGCAAACATCGGCAGGCGCCGGTTGAGCGTGGGATACGACATCGGCGTCAGTCCGGCCTCGGCAAGCACACTTAGCGAGTCGAGTTTGCTGGTCGGCTCCAGGATGCGGGCGATCACCAACTCCTCAAACACCTGGTCAGCGCCGGTAGCGCGGGCGAAACCGAGTTCGCGATACACCCCCGACAGCGCCTCGCACAGGTGCGCCATGTTCGACGACGTGATCGGCAGCGGCCCACCCGACACCCCGGCCGCCCCGAATCCCAGATCCAGCTCGCCCTGATCACCGAGGATGCGCTGAGCCGCAACAGCTTTCAACGCCTCGATCGCAGCCTTGTCGTGCGCCGACCCCAGATGCTCAATCGAGCGTGACCCGCGTCGCGAGGAATGCACGATCTGGACCGCCGTCGCTCCCGACGCCGTCTTCACTGTCCGCACATACGCCACACCCGTAGCCTACGAACGCCGAATTAGTGCGCAAATCCCAGCCCACGCCAAGCCGTCGCCGCAGGTCAGCGCAATCCCGACCACCAATGTCCGATTCGGTGATAAAAGTCAGGTCTATGGAGTTCTCAAAGGGCGTGCGCGGTCCCGACGGGTCGGGTGCGCGGAAGGTGCTGCGCGGTCAAAGTGTCAGGCGGTCAAATTGCTAGGCGGTGGCCTTCGAGGCTCGCAGGCTCGCACCTCAGGCAGCGGGCGTAGGGAACCTACGACGGATCTCGGCTCAGGCGGCGATGCGGTCGTCGAGGGTCATGGTGCGTCGGTTGTAGGCGGGCAGTGGGGTTCGTCGGGGGTCGATAGTGGCGGGTGGTACGAGCCAGGGGTGGCGGTCGGCGCCCATGATGATGTCCCAGTCGCTGGCATGGATGTAGGCGTGGCAGGACGGGCAGAGTAGGCATCCGTTGTCGAGGTCGGTGGGGCCGCCGTGGCTCCAGAACGTGATGTGGTGGACGTGGGTGCGCCCAGCGGGGGCGCCGCATTTGATGCAGCAGTGGTCGCGGATGATGATGGCTCGCCGTAGGTGTGCGGGGAACAGTCGTTTGCTGGTGCCCATCTGCAGGGGGACGGTTTCTCCGTCGATGACGACGTCGGTGACGGTGGAGTCGCACGTGAGCAGTGATGCGGTGGTGGGGCTGATGGGGCCCAGACATTGCAGGCTGGCTTTGTCGGGGGCGGTGGCCGGGAGTAGCACGGAGACTTGGGTTGTGGGTGGTGTGGCCAGGGTGGTGTCGGCGACGGCGGCGGCGTCGAGGATCAGTTCGAGGGCATCGGCGTTGCGGGCACCTTGGGTGCGGGCGTCGTCGGAGCCGTCGGGTTCGGGTCGGGGTGTGTTCAAGGATTCGATGGCGGCGGTGAGTTTTTCGCCGGTGACGGTGTCGAGGTCGCCGCGCACGGCGACGCGGCCGCCGTTGGTGGGTGTGACGGTGAACTCGTTGATGGTGCGGTCCTCTCCGGGTGGGACTCCTGCGGCGGTGATGGCGTAGGTGTTGCCCAGTTCTCGTGATTTTGTGGCGATGTCGGCGGGGGTGGCGCCGGACATGGCCTGCGCGATCAACGTGTGTTCGATGTCTGCTCGCTCCTCGTCACAGATTCCGTCGGGGGCTCGTCGGCCGATGTGGGCGATACCGCCGATGATGGCGTCGGCGTGTTCGCCAGATATTGCGCCGTCGGCGGTGTAGCCGGGTAGCCGCGACGTCGGTGTCTGTGCTGTACCGATGCGTAACCAGCGGTGCGCTACTGCCGGGGCGACACCCATGGCGATCAGTAGTGCCGATGTTTTGCTGGTGGTGTGGCGGGCGACGCCGAGGCGGTCGAGGGTGGCGGCGGTGGTGGCGGCGTGGTGGTCGAGGATGGCGCGCAGTTCGATGAGCAGGGTCATCGCGGTGTGTGCTTGGCGGCCGCTGGGTGTGGTGCCGCCGGGTGGGAGGTCCCAGAGTGCTGCGCGGATCGCGGTGAGCACCTGGAGGTAGCCCTCAGGGTCGAGAAGCTGGGCGTCGGCGACTTGTGGGCTGTCAGTGTTTGGGGCGGGGGCGGTTGTTGTGGGCATGACGGAACCTTCCACATCAAAAGGGTGGGTTTGTCGTCATCGTTGGAAATACATCGGCGAAAACCGCTGCCGATGCGTGTCTTTCATCTGCTGAGAACTACGGTAGCCGGGGGCACCGACAAGAATGGACGGTCATCATCTGGCTGTCGCCACGGAGGCATGCTGTCATCTGATCTCGAAACTGATCACAGACTATCGCGGGGGTCCGACAAGAATCTGTCGTCGGCGCTTGATGCTGGCGGCGCTGTGGAAGAAGTGCACCTCGCCGATATGCGTGGCGACGGCACAGGGCAGGAGCTGTTGTTGTGGGCATGACGGAACCTTCCACATCTGAGGGTGGGCTTGTCGTCATCATTCGTGGTGCATCGGCGAAACCTACTGCCGATGAGTATCTTTCATCATTGGTGACCTGCTGAAAACCACGGTAGCCGAGACCACCGACAAGAAGCGCCGGCGAGCTGTCATCTGATCTCGAAACTGATCACAGACTATCGCCGGGGTCCGACAAGAATCTGTCGTCAGCGTTTGATGTTGGCGGCACTGTCGAAGAAGTACACCTCGCCGATGTGCGTCGCGACCGCGATCTGTCCGTTCGGCGACACCGCGACGCCGGTCGCGAAGCCGATCGATTCCGGTAGCGGCAGTTGGCGTTTGGTGGCGCCGTCGGTGGTCGACACCTCGGTGAGCGACAGCGTCTGCTTGCCCGGATCGCGCACGACGGTCCATGCCGTGCCCGATGCCGTCAACGTGGACAGGCTCACGGTCGCGAGATCGGTACGCGTCCAGACAGATTCGGCGCGGTCGCCCTTGTCGCGCAACAGCGTCAGCGGTGCTCCGGCGACTCCGGTCGGCATGATGAGGCCGTCGGGGGAGACGGACATCGTCGCAAAGCCGTAGCCGCCGTTGTTGTAGGTCCACCTGGTCTTGCCTGTAGCGGCGTCGATCGCGACGATCTGGCCGAGTCGCGAGAACGCGTACACGGTGGCGCCGTCGACGGACAGCGTGGTCGGACCGACGATCCCGCCCGGCACGTCGTTGTGCCAGATCTCGCGGATCGTCCGCTTACCGTCGGCCATCGAGTAGCCGAATCCCCGGACCTGCGAGGCGATCGCGCCGGGCGGCCACATGTTGAGGAAGAAGCGCTCGTGCACGGGGTCGACCGCGGGTGGCGCCGGGATCACGCAGCGCGGCCCGTTCTGTACGCATTCACCGAAGCCGAAGAGCGGGTCGTTGGGGTCGGCGTCGGGCCGAAGAAGCACCTCGGGCGCGACGGGCTCGGCCGTTTGGGTGTCGAGCAGCTGGATCTGTCCCAGGGTGGTCACGATGAGAGCCATGCTGGGGGACGCGAACTTGGCCGACAGCGGTACACCCAGAACGGGTGTGCGCCAGCGGATCGCGCCGCCCGCGTTGAACGCGAGGAACGTCGTCTGTTCGCCGATGTAGGGCTGGTCGTACTGATCCACCAGGAGTGCGGACACCTCGACGCCCTCGCGCATCCGTTTGCAGAAGTTCTTGCGGCCCGAATTCGGGTCGAAGACGAAGGTGTTGCAGCCGTTGGCTGTGTTCGACGTGACCCCGACATTCGACCGCGTCGACACCGTGAGTGGCGCGGTGATCGGGCCGCCGGTGGGACGTTGCCAGGACAGCGCGAGGTCGTCGGGCACGGTGGCGGTGGTGAAGTTCGAGTTGGCCCAGTTTCCGCCGTAGCTGGGCCAGCCGAGGCCGGGCACCGACCGGACGTCGATGTGGCCGTCCGAGCAGGCCGACAGCAGCAGGGCGCACGCAGCCACAACGGCGACGACTAGAGCGGCAGGACGGCGCGAGTGCGGCGGCCGGTGAGGTCGCTGCCGGTCGTGCTCTGCCATCCGTGCTCCTGTCCTGTGCACGCCCTCGGTCGAGGGCGAGGTAGGTGCTCCGGACCAGCCGAGAACGCAGGGTCGAACGCACCAGCCTCAGAGCCTATCGTGTGCCGAAATCGCGTCGATTAGGGTTTGTCGTCATGACGACGATGTGGAATGCCTCCTACCGGAGCCGGTGGCGTGCGGGCCGCCGGCGCGACCCGGCGCAGGTGCGGTTCCTCACCCTCGATTCGCTGCGCTGGGTGCTGCGCAACCGGGCGTATTCGCCCTGGTATCTGGTCCGCTACTACCGGCTGGCGCGATTCCGCATGGCCAATCCGCACGTGGTGCTGCGCGGCATGGTGTTCCTCGGGCGCAACGTCGAACTGCACGCCACACCCGAACTGTCCCGCATGGAGATCGGCCGCTGGGTGCACATCGGCGACGGCAACTCGATCCGCTGTCACGAGGGCAGTCTCAAGATCGGCGACAAGACCGTCTTCGGCTGCAACAACGTGGTCAACTCCTACCTCGACCTCGAGATCGGCGGTTCCACGCTCATCGCCGACTGGTGCTACATCTGCGACTTCGACCACAAGATGGACGACATCACCCTGCCCATCAAGGATCAGGGGATCGTGAAAGGGCCGGTGCGCATCGGACCCGACACGTGGGTCGCGGCCAAGGTGTCGGTGTTGCGCAACACCATCGTGGGTCGCGGGTGTGTGCTCGGTTCGCATGCGGTGGTCAAGGGCGTCATCCCCGACTATTCGATCGCCGTCGGCGCCCCGGCCCGCGTCGTGAAGAACCGGATGGACGACTGGGCGAGCAACGCCGCCGAACGCGCGGAGCTCGAACGCGCCCTTGCCGACATCGAACGCAAGAAGGCGGCCGCGCGCGAGCACGACGCTACCGGCTGAAACGTCAGTGCGACGGCCCGCCGAGCGGGAAGCCTTCGCTGGGTTGCACGACGACGAATCCGGGGCCGTGGAAGGCCAATTGGAATGACTCGCCGGAACCCCGTCCGATGAGCGAGCCCATCTTGAAGTCGTTCTTGAGGCCGGGCTGGAGGTTGGCCGACCAGCAGACCGCCGCTTGCGGGTCGACGAAGGTCGGCTGCTGGCTGCAGTCGAGGATCATCGGCGGTCCGTCGCTGGACACCCCGACCGTCCCCTGACCGCTGAGCGTCAGATTGAAGAGACCGCCGGCGAGCATCCCGGCGTTGCCGATCGAGGTGATGTTCCACTGCAGCGACGCGTCGAAGGCGAGCAGGCTGGAGGTGTTGATGGTGAGCGATTCGTGCGGACCCTCGAGTTCGATGGTGAACACGTCCTCGGCGCGTCGGGCGAAGAACACCTCACCCTGACCGCTGACCCGCATCAGCTGGCCGCCCTCGTTGGAGATGGCCTTTTTGAGGAAGTTGCTGACGCTGCCGGAGCCTTCGTGTTTGAAGTCGATCTGCCCCTGATACGCGACCATGGCGCCCTTGGCCGCGAGTGCTTCCGGGCCGAAGCCCACGCGCAGCATCTTCGAGGACTGCATCGTCCAGCGCTGCTGGCTCTGCTTCTCCTGGTTGGACTGGTCGAAGATCGGACTGCGCACGGCTGACTCCTTTGTCCGTCGGTTACGCCAATTGTCCAGGATCCCGTTCCGGAAGTGGGCGTTCGACGATTCGTGGTCGGCCGACGGGATGACGCACGCGGCGCTTGGCGGACAGGTAGACGCCTGCGGTCCGTTCGGCCACCTCGGACCAGGAGAAGTCGGCGGTGAGACGGTCACGGGCGCGTCGGGCACGATCGGCGGCGGCGCCAGGATCGGCGAGGGTGGCGCGGACGGCAGCGGCCAGGCCCGACACGTCGGCGGGTGCGAAGGTCAGACCCGTGATCGGCTCGGTGACCGCCTCGCCCAGGCCCCCGGCCGTCGACACCACCAGCGGCGCACCGGTGGCCGCGGCCTCGAGGGCGACGATGCCGAACGGTTCGTAGCGGCTCGGCAGCACGATCGCCGAGCAACGATGCATGAGGCCGACCAGCTCGTCGTGGCCGACCGCGCCGACGAACTGCACAGCCTTGCTCACGCGATGCCGGCGTGCCTGCTCGACCAGCCACTCCTGTTGGGTTCCGGTACCGGCGACGGTGAGTGTGGTGCCCGGGTGGGTGCGTCGGATCCGGGGGAGCGCGGCAAGCAGATCCTGCACGCCCTTTTCGTATTCCAGACGTCCGGCGAACAGGAGTTCTGGCGGTCCGGGTTGCGGCGTGCGCGGTGCGAACGGCCAGGTGGTGATGTCGATGCCGTTGTGGATGACCTGGATGTCGGCCAGCGGTGGGCTCGGCGCACGGACCGCGTCGTCGGCAACCTGCGCTGCGGGGCCGAAAAGCCGGAACACCTCGTCGCGCATGGATTCCGAGCAGGTGATGATGGCGTCGGACTCGGTCGCCAGCCACCACTCGACCGAATGCACCTGCCGATTGGTGCGACCACTCACCCAGCCGCTGTGCCGGCCTGCCTCGGTGGCGTGGATGGTGGTGACCAGCGGGCAGTCGAAGAACTCGGCGAGAGTGATCGCCGGATGCGCGACCAGCCAGTCGTGGGCGTGTACCACCTCGGGTGTCCATGTCGTATCGGACAGCGAGTTGCGTTCGCCGGCAAGAATTTTCAGCCCGGCACGGATGAACGCGTGACCCATGGCGAGGGTCCACGGCATCATGTCGGCGCCGAACTCGAACTCCGGCGGATCCTCGGCGACCGCGATCACCCGTACGCCGTCAACTACCTGATCGGTGGTCGGGTGGGTCACCGCATCGGTCCCCGACGGCCGTCGCGTGAGCACGACGATCTCGTGGCCCTGCGTCGCGAGTTCGGTGGCGAGATGGTGGACGTGGCGGCCAAGCCCGCCGACGACCACAGGCGGGTACTCCCACGAGACAAGCAGAATTCTCATCGTGTGCCCCCTGCGGCGTCGGTCAGCGTGTCCCCGAGTCGCAGCCTGCGCGCGTCGAGCCCCGGAAAGAGACCGTCGGCCCTCTGCCATCCCGCAGCGAGTCGTGCTGCCGTGGTGTGGCGGCCGCGCATCGCGGCGTCGCAGATCTCGCGGGTGGCGTGCGCGTGCGTGTGCGCTCGCCCTACAGCGTAGTTCGCGGCCGTGTCCTTGGACACCATGAACGGCCAGTCGGACGCGACGGTCAGCAGCGTCTCCCGCAGGATCTGGTCGGCGACGCGGTCACGTCCACCCCCTTCGCCCAGCAGTTTGGCGACGGTGTCGAGAGCGGTCTCGGTGACCTCTGCATTGAGGTCGACGAGGTGTTGTACCTGTGGACCGTCCCACACCCGCCAGTCCTTGCCCGAACCCCACGACGACGGACCCAGATCGACTGCGTCGCCGACGAATCCATCCCTGGTGGCCTGTGCGAGCGTCCCGACCCGCACCCCGGCCTCGGGTAGACGCCGCAGCACGCGTTCGAGCCAGCGCGGGCCCTCGTACCACCAGTGCCCGAACAGTTCGGTGTCGAAGGCCGCCACCACCAGCGCCGGTCGGCCGATCCGGTCGGATTCGGTGCGCAACCGGCGGACGACATGCTCGACGAAGTCGTCGACATGGCGGTCGATGACCGCGTCCACCCGGGCCGGGTCGTAAGGTCGCTTGCCTTCGCCGGGCACCGACCGGCCAGTCACGCGGAAACTCTTGAACCCGGTCTCGTGGTCGTAGGTGTGAAAGTCCCGGTATGCGGCGTGGCCCGGGTATCCGGATTTCGGCGACCACACGCGATAGCTCACCTGCAGGTCACGGCCATAGGCGACCACATTGCTGTCACCAACCGGTCGGCCGAGGGCCGTGTCGCCGTGCAGCGTCGGCCCATCGACCATGAAGTGCCCGACGCCCGCGTTCTGGTACTCAGTCTCCATCCCGGGCGCGAACGCGCACTCGGGTGCCCAGATCCCTGCCGGATCAAAGCCCCACCGTGCCCGAGCGTCGGCGAGGCCTTCGCGCACTGAGAACTGGCGCAGCCGCGGGTCGAGTAGAGGTGCAAAAGGATGGGCAAGGGGGCCGCCGAGGACCTCGATGACGCCGGAGGTCGCCAGTGATCGGATGAGGGGCGACGCGCCGTGGCGCCACCGTGTCTCGAAATCGGCGAGTGCTGTTGCGGCCACGCGATATTCGCGTCGGCCCGACTCTGCGCGCACGGCGTCGGCGGAGCCGGCCGCGTCGTAGGCACGCAACTGCCAGTCCGCCAGCCACGTGTGCATCGAGGAACAGCAGTGCGGATCGTCGAGCTGAGCGGCGAGGACCGGGGTGATGCCGAGGGACAGCTGATTCTCGAAGCCGTCGGCCGCGAGACGGTTCAGGACGTCGAAGACAGGGAGGTACGACCCGGCCCACGACTGATAGAGCCATTCCTCGCCGACCGGCCATCGCCCGTGGTTGGCGAGCCAGGGCAGGTGCGAATGCAGGACCAGGGTGAACTGGCCCGGCGCCGAACCGTCACCGCCGCCCACGCGTCAGACCCGGACCGCGAGCGCGAAGAGATCCAGCGATGTCTCGATGTCCGCTTCCGCTGCGTCGGCGATGTCGAAGTCCGACGCCGCGATCGATGCGACGTCGGAGGTCAGTTCGTCGGGCCAGTCGATCCCGGCCAGTGCGCGCTCGATCTGGGCGTCGATGATCGAACCGCCCCACTTCTCGTCGAGGTGCCGCAGCGTCGCGCCGTGGTGAACGCCCAGCATGGTGGAAACCTCGAAGCCGCCGTGGACGAGCAGTTCGGTGAGTTCGGCGGCTGAGAGCTCGCGCGTATGGAAGGGGTTGAGGGGCGTATCGCGGCCGGGAGAGAAGGTGATCCGGTTGGGCGTCGACATCAGCAGCTGACCGCCCGGCCGCAGGACCCGGCGGCATTCGGCGACGAACGCGGGCTGGTCCCACAGATGTTCGATCACCTGGAAGTTGACGACGATGTCGACCGAGGCATCGGGCAGCGGCAGATCGATCAGGTTTGCCTGGTGCACGATCAGTCCGGGGTAGCGGCGGCGCGTGTGCTCGACAGCGCTCTGGTCATAGTCGACGCAGGTCACCGAGTTGGCGACCGTCGCGATCATTGCGGCGCCATAACCCTCGCCGGAGCCGGCCTCGAGAATGTCGCGTCCCGCGCACCGAGCGACGATGTGGTCGTAGGCGACCTCGTGCCGCCGAAACCAGTAGTTCTCTGCGGGAATGCCCGGAACGGTCCGCTCGCCGGTGAGCGCCAGCCGCACGTCGGCGGGGAGGTCCTCGAGGGTCCGGTCCTGGTCGGTCATCCACACGACACTAGGGCATGGCTGTGAGGTGTCGGACGCGGCAACCGGACAACGGGACCGAACGAGCGTCCGTTCCACAAGCATTGTGTGAGGTAGTCGATGTTTAGTGGGATCATAGGAGACGCTAAAGTGGGGGAGACCGATCGCTCCTTACTCGTCGGTAAGGTGCGCGAACCCGATGCAGGAGGTCGACGTAGACCCATGACAAACATTGTCGTTCTGATCAAGCAGGTGCCCGATACGTGGTCCGAGCGCAAGCTCACCGACGGTGACTTCACCCTCGACCGCGAGGCCGCGGACGCCGTGCTCGACGAGATCAACGAGCGCGCCGTCGAAGAGGCGCTCAAGATCAAAGAAGCCGACGGTGGTGAGGTCACGGTGCTGACCGCAGGACCCGAGCGGGCCACCGAGGCGATCCGCAAGGCGCTGTCGATGGGCGCCGACAAGGCCATCCACATCAAGGATGACCTGCTCCACGGCTCCGACTCGGTCCAGACCGCCTACGTGCTGGCCCGTGCGCTCGGCACCGTCGAGGGCGTCGAGCTCGTCATCGCCGGCAACGAGGCCACCGACGGTCGCGTCGGCGCCATCCCGGCCATGATCGCCGAGTACCTCGAACTGCCGCACCTCACGCACCTGCGCAAGCTGACCCTGGAGGGCGAGAAGCTCACCGGCGAGCGCGAGACCGACGACGGCATCTACCACATCGAGGCCGAGCTGCCCGCGATCGTCAGCGTCAACGAGAAGATCAACGAGCCGCGCTTCCCGTCCTTCAAGGGCATCATGGCCGCGAAGAAGAAGGAAGTCGCCGTTCTCACTCTCGCCGAGATCGACGTCGAGCCGAGTGACGTGGGCCTGGAGAATGCGGGCACCGCGGTTACCGCTTCCACCCCGAAGCCTCCGAAGACCGCCGGTGAGCGCGTCACCGACGAGGGCGACGGCGGCACGAAGGTCGCCGAGTACCTGGTGGGCCAGAAAATCATCTGAGCGACTCCACGCACACAACGGCAACCCACAGACATTTCAGGAGAGACAGAACAATGGCAGAAGTACTCGTGCTCGTGGAGCAGGACGCCGAAGGCGCCCTGAAGAAGGTCACCAGTGAGCTCATCACCGCCGCGCGTGCCCTCGGCACCCCGTCGGCGGTCGTCGTCGGCGGCCCGGGCAAGGCCGACGGCATCATCGACGGCCTGAAGGAGGCCGGCGCGGAGAAGATCTACGTCGCCGAGTCCGACGACGCGGCGTCGTACCTGATCAGCCCCAAGGTCGACGTGCTGTCGTCGATCGCCGAGGACGTGTCGCCCGCCGGCATCGTGGTCGCCGCGACCGCCGACGGCAAGGAGATCGCCGGACGCCTGGGCGTGCGCCTGGGTTCGGGCGTGCTCGCCGACGTCATCGAGATCAAGGAAGGCGGCGTCGGAATCCACTCGATCTTCGGTGGCGCCTTCACCGTCGACGCTCAGGCCAAGGGTGACACCCCCGTCTTCTCGGTGCGTCCGGGTGGCGTCGAGGCCGCTCCGCAGGCCGGTGCCGGCGAGCGGGTCGACGTCGAGGTTCCGGCCGCCGCCGAGAACGCCGTGAAGATCACCAAGGTCGAGCCGAACGTCGGCGGCGACCGTCCGGAGCTCACCGAGGCCTCGATCGTGGTCTCCGGTGGACGCGGTGTCGGTTCGGCCGACAAGTTCTCGGTCGTCGAGGAGCTCGCCGACTCGCTCGGTGCCGCAGTCGGCGCCTCGCGTGCCGCTGTGGACTCCGGCTACTACCCGGGTCAGTTCCAGGTCGGCCAGACCGGCAAGACCGTGTCGCCGCAGCTCTACGTCGCGCTCGGCATCTCCGGCGCGATCCAGCACCGCGCCGGTATGCAGACCTCGAAGACCATCGTCGCGGTCAACAAGGACGAAGAGGCACCGATCTTCGAGATCTCCGATTTCGGTGTGGTCGGCGACCTGTTCAACGTCGCGCCGCAGCTGACCGAAGAGGTCAAGAAGCGCAAGTGATGCGCTGAGATCTCGGCTGACGCAGCCGCCGACGACCCCCGACCTGCCCGGTCGGGGGTCGTCGCGTTTTGTATTCGCCTGCGCGTCGGCATGTGTTCAGGTCGGTTCGGGTGAGTTCACGCGATCTGTCCCGACATGACACGGTGCGGTAGCCGCGTCGACGCCCACTGTCGATTTCATTCGGGACATGAACACCATGCAGTTTCTGTCCCGGGTCGGCACCGCTCGTGCTGGGGTGCCGATCACCGTGATCACTGCCGGGCCGATCCGGATCGTGGTGTCCGACGACCCGACCGACATCGTTGCCGCTCAGCGTTTGCGCTACCGCGTTTTCGCCGACGAACCGGGCTTCTCCGACACCATCGGCGACCCGCTCACCGAACGCGACGCCGATCGGTTCGACGCTTTCTGTGAACACCTCATCGTCCATCACGAGTCCGATGGCGTCATCGGCTGTGCCCGACTCCTACCGCCGACCCGCGCCATCGCGGCGGGGGGTTGGTACGGGGCGGGTGAATTCGACCTCTCCGAACTCGCCGCCATCGCGTCGTCGACGGTCGAGATGGGTCGGGCCTGTGTGGCCGATGCCCATCGTTGCGGCACGGTGACCGCGCTCATGTGGGCGGCGCTGCTGCGCTATATGGACGTCGGCGGATACCAGCACCTCATCGGATGTGTGTCGGTGCCGCTCACGGGTCCCGGCGAGGCGCCGGTCGATCGCGGCCGGGCGTTGCGCACGATCCACGACACCCTGCTCGAGAAGCACCGAGAGGTGCGCTGGCGAGTCCGCCCGCACGAAGCGGCTCGCGTCGACGGTCGGCTGCTCACCGATCTCGAGCCCGCGGAGGAGGCGCAGATTCCGGCGCTGATGCGCGGGTACTTACGGCTCGGCGCCCGGGTGTGCGGTGAACCCGCGGTCGACGAGGACTTCGACACCGCCGATTTCCTCACGGTCCTCGACCGCCAGGGCGCCAACGCCCGGTACCTGGATCGCCTGTCAGCCAGCCTGGTTCGGCTCGGGAGCCTGTCGTGAGCGCCGCGGTGGGCCATGAATTGCACGCGGCCCCCGCGCTGACGACCGGGCACCACCACGGCTGGTATCCGATCAGCCCGTGCGCGTCCGGCTGCGTCGACGACGCGAAAGTGGTTGCCGGGCGAGTCCTGGTGGCGCTGAGGCTGATTCGGTTGTTCCTGGTCATGGCGACCATCGCGATGTGTGCGTTCGTCATCGTGCCGATGCCGAGGCTGGCGCGTCGAGGGTTCATTCGCCGATCCGCCCGCATGGTGATAGCCGCGCTCGGCATGACGGTGGAATTCGATGACCGGCGCCCCTTCGCCGGAAGTGCCCGCGGCCTGTTGGTGGCCAACCACATCTCCTTCCTCGATGTCTTCGCCGTGGCGACCGTGACACCCTCGCATTTCGTCGCGAAATCAGAGGTCGCGGCGATTCCGGTGATCTCGACGATCGCGCGTCGTGTCGGTGTGATCCCGATCGAGCGGGCGTCGCTGCGGCTCCTGCCGAACACGCTCGACGTCGCCGTCGAACGCCTGCACCAGGATTCGACGGTCGCCGTGTTCCCCGAGGGCACCACTCGATGCGGGCAGGCGATGGGTGCGTTTCGGCCGGCGTTCTTCCAGGCCGCGATCGACGCGCGCGTGCCGGTGATTCCGGTGCGACTGACCTTCACCGTCGGCGGCGCCACGGCGACGGCAGCCAGTTTCATCGGCGACGACAGTCTGGTCGACACCCTGCGACGCGTTCTCCGCATGCGCGGGCTGACGGTGACTGTCCGCATGCACGAACCGCAGCTGCCTGGCACGGACCGTCGTGAACTTGCCCGCCGGTGCGAGCGGATCATTGCCGGACATGGTGAGCCGGCGGTCGCGCTTGCCGCTTGATGGTCGCAGTGAGGGGACCCCGGTTGAAGTGACATCGAGTGTTTCCTCATATATTTTGCTAGAAGCGGCTCGTTAGTGGGGTCGAGCCGCCAAACTCTCGAGGAGGCCATCGGTGACGTCCGCGACCAAACTGACCCGCGACGAGGCGATCGCAAAGTTCGCCGAACTGCGTGCTGTCGAAGGAGTGGTCGACGACGCCGACCTCGACTCCGTGTGGGCTGGACTGGCCACACTCCGGCCCGAGGAGATGCTCGGCGCCTGGAAGGGTGGCGAGTTCGTCACCGGTCACGCCATCAACGGCATGCTCGACAAGGCGGGCTGGTACGGCAAGACCTTCATCTCGCGCAGCGAGGTGCAGCCTCTCGTCTGTCGTGATGCCGACGGCAAGCTGTACTCCAACAAGAAGCTGGGCAAGGGCGAGGCGAGTCTGTGGGCGGTCGAGTTCCGCGGTGAGGTCACCGCGTCGATGGTCTACGACGGCCAGCCGGTGATCGACCACTTCAAGCGGGTCGACGACACCACCGTCATGGGCATCATGAACGGCAAGGGCGGCGTCGTCGACGGTCGTCACTTCTACTTCTATCTCGAGCGCGCCTGAGAGGCTTCCACTCCCTGATCAGCGGAAATGTGAATACGCCTCGCCTGCAAAATCTAGGGGAAGAGTTTCTTCCCCGGGGTTCACAGTCGTCCCCTAGAAATTCCTAGGGGAGGACTCCAAGAGTGGGGGACGAGATTTCTTCCCCTAGTTTCTTGGGCGGCAAAGGGCGCTTTCTGTGCTCGACGACGATGTTCGGAGTCCGAGGACCGTGCTCGACAGCGTCCTCTGTGATGGTTGACCGCGACGGAGGCTTCGCCGACCTCCGAGGCGCGTCGTCGGCGTGTCGCGATTTCAGAAACCGCGTGTCTGGTCAGAAACCCGAGGCGCACCAGCGGTTTCTGGCCACACCTGCGGTTTCTGGCGACAAGTGCGGTTTCTGCGATGAGGCCGCGCGCTTCCCGCGTCCACGATCGTCGGCAACGCCGGCGGAGGGACGCTGCGTGAGGCTGACCTACGCTCGCGTCTTGCCAGCGTGAAGCGACGTCACGCTCGCGACTCAGTCGGCAGGTGGGGCTCTTTCCGCCCTCAGGATCTCCCGGTGATGAGGTCAGCTGCCCTACTGCGATCGTTGATCTCGCTGGAATTTGTCGGTGCGCCGAGCGCGTCTATCCTGGTTGACGATGTCCATGTCCTCCCGTGTGCCCTCTCGCGCACCCGTCTACCTCGATCACGCCGCGTCCACGACCATGCTGCCCGCTGCGATCGAGGCGATGACGGCTGTCTTCGCGCAGCCGGGCAACGCGTCGTCGTTGCACGGATCCGGGCGCCGGGCGCGCAGGCAACTCGAAGAGGCGCGCGAGTCGATAGCGGCGTCGGTGGGTGCCCGGCCGTCCGAGGTGATCTTCACCGGCGGTGGAACCGAGGCCGACAATCTCGCCGTCAAGGGAATCTACTGGGCGCGTCGCGCGGCCGATGATCGTCGTCGACGGATTGTGGTGTCGGCTGTCGAGCATCACGCGGTCCTCGACCCCGCCCAGTGGCTCGCCGACGAGTCGGGCGCCGAACTGGTGATCCTGCCGGTCGATGCCGACGGGATCGTGTCCGCGGCTGACCTACGGGCCGAACTGGAGGCACACGCCGACGAGACCGCACTGGTGTCGGTCATGTGGGCCAACAACGAGGTCGGCAGCATTGCGCCGATCGCCACGCTCGCCGCGCTCGGCGCCGAGTTCGGGGTACCGGTGCACTCGGATGCGATTCAGGCGGTCGGGCACGTGCCGGTCGACTTCGCCGCCAGCGGTCTGGCCGCACTGAGCATCGCCGCGCACAAGTTCGGCGGCCCACAGGGTGCCGGCGTCCTGCTGCTCGGCCGTGACGTCGACTGCGTGCCTCTGCTGCACGGCGGTGGACACGAACGTGACGTCCGGTCCGGTACACAAGATGTCGCGAGTGCCGTGGGCATGGCCGCAGCATTGCGCTGGTGTGTCGAGCACCTGGACGAGAACGCCGCACACATGAAGCGGCTGCAGGGCCGGCTTTCCGAGGTGCTGTTGTCGCTGGATGGCACCACGCTCAACGGCGCCGAACTGAACGGTGCAGGGGGCGACCTCCGGCTGCCCGGCAACGTGCACGTGTCGTTCGCGGGCTGTGAGGGTGACTCGCTGCTGATGCTCCTCGACGCGAAGGGCGTCGAGTGCTCCACGGGTTCGGCCTGCACCGCAGGTGTCGCCCAGGCGAGCCATGTGCTTCTGGCGATGGGACTCGGCATGGCCGACGCTCGGTCGTCGCTGCGATTCTCGTTGTCGCCGTTCACCACCGACGCCGAGATCGACAGGGTTGCCGACGTGATCGGCGAGGTCGTCGATCGTGCACGTGCGGCCGGATTGGTCTCGGTACCCAGCGGTGCGATGGCGCGCGAGGGGGTGCGCTGATGCGGGTTCTTGCGGCGATGAGCGGTGGCGTCGACTCGGCGGTCGCGGCCGCCCGCGCGGTCGATGCCGGCCATGAGGTCGTCGGGGTGCACCTCGCGCTGTCGACGGCACCTGGAGCGTTGCGGACCGGGTCGCGCGGGTGCTGCTCGCGCGAGGACGCCTCGGACGCCCGTCGCGCAGCCGACGTTCTCGGCATACCGTTCTACGTCTGGGATTTCGCCGACCGGTTCAAGGACGACGTGATCGACGAGTTCGTGGCGGCGTATGCGGCCGGGCAGACTCCCAATCCGTGTCTGACCTGCAACGAGAAGGTCAAGTTCGCGGCCCTCGCCGACAAGGCCGTGGCACTCGGCTTCGACGCGCTGGCCACCGGACACTACGCCCGTCTACACGACGGAGAACTGCGCCGCGCGGTGGACGCCGACAAGGATCAGTCCTACGTGCTCGCGGTGCTGAATCACGACCAGCTCTCACGAGCGTTGTTCCCGGTCGGCGATACGCCCAAGGGTGAGATCCGGGCCGAGGCGGCCCGACGCGGACTCTCGGTCGCCAACAAGCCCGACTCCCACGACATCTGCTTCATCCCGAGCGGCGACACGCGTGCGTTCCTGGGTGCGCGGATCGGCCTGCGCCCGGGTGCGGTGGTCGATGCGGGCACCGGCGACCGGCTCGCCGATCACGACGGTGTCCACGGATTCACCATCGGGCAGCGCAAGGGCCTCGGTATCGATGCGCCCGCGGCCGACGGCCGGCCCCGCTACGTGACCGACATCGACCCCGAATCGGGCAC
>NZ_JBEXMX010000015.1:0-72493 GCF_040610755.1 Gordonia sp. NPDC003585
CATGCCGGTCCAGGTGGCATCTTCGGCGAGTGCACGCGCGTGGGCGGGGTCGATGACCCCGTACCCGGGCACGAACGGCACCATCTCCCCGGTCAGACCCGCCAAAGTGGGGGCGTCGGTGACCACCACCACCGCCGACCGGGTGGGTACGAGTGCGGTCGACGGCTTAGCGGGCGCAGCGTCCGGTTTCGGCGCGACCTCGGCGTCGACATCTGCGTCTGCGTCGTCAGCCGGGTCCGGGTCGGGTTCGGGGTCCGGCTTCTGGTTCGCGCGGGCACCGCAGGTGTCTGACCCGCACTGGCACTCCAACTCGGTACGGCCGCGAGTGATGGCGACCAGCGCATCCGCGCGTTGCTGACCGGGCAGGCGCGGATCGTCGGCGCACAGGTAGTGGTGGATCAGCCCGGTGATCCGGGATTGCAGATAGCGGGCGTCACCCAATCCCAACGTCGCTGAGATGGCGACTTGCCCGTACGGGGCCTTGGCGAAGCGCACGTCTTGGTAGCGCTCGGCGAACTCTTCCCGCACCTCGGCCGCCGCCACGGGGTCCAGCGCGATCACCAGTTCGTCGAGTTTGTCCGACAGCACCGCATTCGTCGACGCATCGGCGGCCAACATGAGGGCGGCCTCCTCGGCAGCCGTACGCTGCTCGGCATCCACGCCGCACACCGCGTGCGCCACCAGCGATGCCCGCGATTCGGACAGGTCCCCGGCGAGGAACGCGGCCCGTACTTGTGGGAGGTCTTGGAGCAGCCCGCCCAGAGTCATCCACCGTCCGGCGGTGGCCGGTGGGACGGCGAAATGCAGGGAGACTTCGCGCAGGGCGGCTTTGTCGGGCATGCGTTTGCGGTAGCGGTCGGAGTCGGCGGACTGGACGCGGTCGAACACTTTGCGGCCCAGATGGTAGGCGGCCAGGACTTTGCGGGCCATCACCTCGAACTCGATACGCGTGAACGCCGAAGCTGCTGTGGCCAGGTCGGTTTCACCCGCGTCGGCCAGTGTGGCCTCGCTGGTGTCCCGCCCCGGTTCGAACATGTGTCCACTATCGCAGAGGGGTACGACAAGAATGGATCCGTGACTTGGTGGTCTGGCTCGCGAACGGTGTGCAGCATCGAATCCATCCACAGGACTTCCTGGGGCCGATCACAGCATTGCGTTGAACACCTCATTGCGAGCGGCGGGGATTAGGGCGTTGGACAAGGACTCTCGTCGAATGGAGAGCGTCATTGCGGAACGAGCTCGGTCGAGGAGCGAGACCATACTTCGTTGAGTCTCGGGACTCGGCAACGGAACACGTATCGCCTCGAAGTTGGTGATCGACAATGTTCGATTGCGGCCGGCGGAACCGGGCGATGCTCGTCTTAGCAGGCCTAATCCCGTCTCCGACACGAGGTAGTAGGAAAGGTACCCAGTGAAGACTTGCGTGACATCTCGAGGTTCCCAGGTCATGAATCTGTGTGATCCAATGAGCCCTCGGTGGGTTGGCTGCGCTACGGCTACTGCGCCCTCCCAGCCGAATACGTTGCTGACCACCAGATCACCGGGCCGCACGTGAAAGACCCGTTTCGAACCAATACTTGCTCCAGACACAGGCGCTTTCACAAAGATGCCCTTGCCAAACGATCGAAGTCCGATCTCTTCATACTCCTCGTCGTCGGTGACGGCGACTTGGTCACGGCGCAATCGAACGATCTCGCCGAGGCGCCGTGTATCCGCGCCGATAGACACCTGGTCTACCAGTCGGTCGACCAGGTGGCGATAGAAAGTCTCAGTAGAGACGCTCGTCGACCTCGCCTGGGCTGTAGTCGCCTCCACTGCGTCGAGGTGATCGGCAATGCGCTGCTGCTCACGCTGGTCGGGAACTGGCACACGCAGGGCCAAGAGTCGGTCGGGCGACAACCTACGCCGGCGCGCGTTGGTTCCGGTGGCAGCTCCGCCGAAGCGTTCGCGGAATCCTTCCCATGACACAAGATGGTGCACGTATCGGGGTGCTGCGTCGTGCACGCGGAACGTCACAAACTCCGGCGATACGAAACGGCCACTGAGAGATTCGGGGACAATGGCGAATGCGCCTTCCCAGGCCATGAGCTTCGGGTAGACGAGCATGTTCTCCGTCACGCATCGAAACCGTGGATACTGCGTCGCGGCGCCGTGCAAATCGGCGGCGGCGAATGCGCCTCGACCAAAGCTGCGGACGCCCATCATCGGGTAGGTAGCGTCGGGTGACACGGTAACGAAGTCGTCGACGGGCTCGAGAACCTCGCGCAGGGGGCGGAGGGTCACGCGGAGAACTCCTTGATCTCCCGTTGCAATTGCTCGAGTACACCGAGCAATTCACGTTCGGTGTCGATTAGTTCGGCCACCAGCTCGGAGGGAGACCGGTGTGTCAGATCGTCCGGCCGATGCGGATTGCGGAGGTCGAGGTTGTACTTGCCGTCGACGATGTCGGTGAGCGGCACCTTCCAGGCCCGCTCATTCTCCACGCGACCCTCGCGATCGCTTCCACCCCACCACTTCTCACAGTCCGCGAACTCTTCGAACTGCAGTGGTTTGGTCTTGGTGTAGTTCTTGCGTCCCTCGGGTATCGGGTGCTCGTAGAACCAGACATGATCCTGTTGCTTGCCGTGCTCGAAGAACAACACGTTGCTCGGAATGATCGTGTACGGCGCGAAGACACCATTGGGCAGGCGAAGCACGGTGTGCAGATTGAACTTGCTCATCAGGTCGGCTTTGATCCGTGCCCCGACGCCTTGATCGAAGAGGACCGAGTTGGGAACAACGATGCCGCAGCGGCCTTTTCGCTTCTCTAGTCGCGCCTTGACCGCTTGTAGGCACAGCCACACCGTCTCCGCGGTCCTCTGATTGGCGGGGAAGTGGGATTGGATACCTTTCTCTTCCTCACCGCCGAACGGAGGGTTGGTCAGAATGACATCGACGCCATCGCGGCGCATGTCGGCGATGGGGTGCATCAACGAATTGGTCTGGACTGTGCGTGCACCGTCCATCTCGTGCAGCAGAAAGTTCATCTGCGCCAACAGATATGGCATCGACTTCTTTTCGAACCCTCTGATCGACGCCTGCACCTTTTCACGCTGGCGTGCGGTCCTCGCGTTCACGATCATGTGCTCGAATGCCTCGACGAGGAAGCCGCCGGTACCCATCGCCGGATCCATGACCTCTTCGCCAACCTGCGGATTGACCATGTCGGTGATGAATCGGACGAGCGGGCGTGGGGTGTAGAACTCGCCGGAATCGCCTGCGGCATCACGCATTTCCTTGAGCATCGATTCGTACAGGTGCGCCATGGTGTGGAGGTCGTCGGCGTTCGCGAAGTCGACCTCGTCGATCTGGTCGACGAGCTCGCGCAGCAGATGGCCGCTGAGCATCCTGTTGTCGATGTTGGCGAAGATGGACGCAAGCGTGTCACGGGTATCGCCGGCCGACTGTGACCCGCGTGTCTCGCGCAGATGGGGTAACAGATCGCCGTTGACGAATTCCAAGAGTGGGTCACCGGTGAGATCGCCGTTCGCCCACGCCGACCAGCGATATGTACCCGTGATCGCCGGCTTGTAGGAGCGGTCGAGTGCTCGACGTTCGTTCTCGACCTCGTCGAAGGCGCGCAGGAACAGCAACCACGCGAGTTGAGGGAGGCGATCCAGTTCACCATTGAGTCCGGCGTCCTTGCGCATGATGTTGCGGGACTCTTTGATGATGGACTGGAGCCGAGCACGGGTGGTTTGCGGTGCTGCCGCCCTCGTCCTGGTTGATGGCGCCTTGCTGCTCATTCGGTGTCTCCTTCGAAAATCGCTGACAGGTAGACCGTCCGTACCTGTGCGAAGCCGTAGCTGATGTCAGTGACGTGGCAGTGCACGTCTGTCATGTGGGTTGTGAACGGCCGCGCCCAATCATGTGGTGGCTGATCGAGATCCGCCGGTGGAGCAGAATCGTCGCGGCTGCGGTACACGACTGCCAGTCGATCGCGGAGCCTGGTGAGGTCTACCAGGAGCCCGGCCTCGACGAGTAGAACGAGGTCGACGAGGTCTTTCACACGGGATGACGGGCGGTCGTGGGCGTAGATCCGCGCGAGTGCATGGAACTTTTCGGCGGCGTGCTGGTAGACGTCGACAGCAGTGACCGACACCGCCTCGATTCCGGGGATCGGTACGGGTGGTGGAACACTCAGTTACTCCGTCGAACCAGCTACCTCATCGATCTGCCCTACCAGATCGACTTTCACGTGTTCGAAAGGTTCGCGGTCGAGATACGCGGTGATCGGAATACGCCACGCGCGTGCATCTTCGGTCTCGTCGCGGAGATGACGCGGGCGGCCGACATCGAATGTGAAGCCGTCGTCGTCGGTATCGACGTCGAGTGCTTCGTCGAGTGTGTCCTGCAGATCCAGGGGGTCATCGGTGATGGCCATGCGTCCAACCAGGTCCATGTCCTTGGTGGCGCGGGCGGTTTCGGGGAGTCGGACCTCCAAGCAGAATCCGCCCTTGAGGACAACACCCCGGATCGCAAGTCGAGCCAGGATTCGCTGGAACACGAGCCCACGTCGAATTCGATTGGCGTCGATGCCGCGCTCCTGTGCGGCAATTCGGATTCGATCGTTGACCGAACGTTGGCGGTTGCTGCGAGTGCTCATCGATCGATCCCGGCAGACAGTGCGCGCTCGAGTCGGAGTGCTGTGCGGTCGTCGCTGTCTGATGCACGACGGACCAGTCGTCGTCTGGTTATCAGCCCGCGATCGAGCGCGTCGGCCACCGCGTCCGTGACGATCTCCTGCGAGGTGTCGCTGCCGGCCACGTCGGCGAGTGTGCGGCCCACTGTTGTCAGCGACCACGATCCTCGGTGCTCGATGTCTGAGTCCGGCAATTCCTGAGCATGATGAATGATCACCGCGTCATCGGTCGCGCGAAATCCGTATGGGACGGTCAGATGCACGCGTGCAGGATTGGAGTCGGACAAGCCGTGGAGCGCGAGTGCCGAGTCATGGGAGATCACCGCCCGGTTGCCGCTCCACAGGACCCACCGCATGTACGTGTCCTCGGGTGCGGCGGGCCACCCGGGAAGCCGAAACAAACCCCTGTCGATTCGTAGCCAATTGCCGTGGTCGGCGTGATACTTCTGTGCCTGGTAGCTGTACCCGATCTCGCGCGCCTGTGCGGCGGTGAAGTATCCGTGCTGGGAGAACGCGACGGACTGCAGTTCGCGTCTGAGGTCCTGACTTGGCCCGGGCACGGGGAGAGCGTAGCACGTAGAACTCAATCATTACTTTAGTTTGACGTGAAGCATCCCCGTCAAGATACAAATTTGTCATAGATCCACGTTTGGACCTCGTCGATCAGGGATGCCAGGTCTTGCTCGTCCCCCAGGGCTCGCGCGATATCGGCGGGTCGTCCGATGTCGGAGATGGGGGGAACCTTCGAAACTTGCGGGGAGGTGATCTCGTCAACGCCGAACTCCGCATAGCTGTCGAGTGGCGCGTTCAGTACGGCTCGTGCGATGTCCGAGCGCGCGTCGAGGTCGCGGTGATGTGCCTCGCGCGCCCGGCGGGCGCGTTCGGCGAGGGTGCGGGTCGGGCGGTTCCACGCGATGCGTACCAATACGTCGAGTGGGTCGAGATCGGCGAAGCCGTCCGGGGCGATCTCGTCGAGCTTCACGCCGAGGTCGTCGAGTGTGGCGAGTACCTCCGCGCGCGAGATGGCCGTCGTCCACCGCTGCGCCAGTTCGTCTGGACTCGAGGCTATTTGGCGTATCTGAGTGGCGATGTACTCGCCGTAGTCGGTCAAGACCAAGTTGCCGGTTGACCGATCGGGGACGAGGACTGCCTCGGCGACCACGCGGAAATTCCCGACATCCACAACGAATCTGGTGCGTGGTTCGGCGTCCGAGTGGTCTCCGGTGGCATCCCCCTCGGGGTTGTGCGCGGTGAAATCCGGTTCAGTCTGTGCCACCGCCGGTTCGCCTGCTGGCTCTGTGTCGATGTCGTCGTCGGCTGGCTCCGATGGTGCAGTGCCGTTGTCGATGATCGTGCGGGTGGGAAAACCATCGAAATCTGGGTCGTCGAAATGATCTGTTGCGCAGACGAAGTCGATGATCTCGAAGGATGTCTTGCCGCGGTCGGGATACAGCCGAGTCCCGCGGCCGACGATCTGTTTGAACTCCACAGCTGACCCGACGGGACGAAAGATGACGACATACTTCAAGTCGGGGATGTCGACGCCGGTGGACAGCAGCCGGGATGTCGTGGCGACCAGGGGTGACGGTGGATCTCGTTCGGGATCAGCGAAATTGTCGAGGAGGCGCGCCTTCTCGGTCTCCGCGCCGACGATCCGTACCACCCACTCGCTGTCGTCGGCGCTGCGCTGCGGGTTGGCATTCAACATCGCTCGACGCATGTCATCCGCGTGCGTCTGGTCGACGCAGAAGATGATCATCTTGCCATCGGGGTCACGCTCAAGAATGCGCGAGAGATATTGCGCGGCAAGGTCGGTGCGCGCCAGCAATCGAACGACTCGTTCGAAATCGCGCGTGGAGTATTGGCCTTCAGGGATTTCGCGACCGTAGCGATCCAGCTGGCCCGGATCCGGCTCCCATCCGTCTGTGTCGGGGCTGAGTCGGACCAGCCGAACGCGGTACGGTGCGAGGAATCCGTCCTCGATACCTTGTCGGAGTGAGTAACTGAATACCGGATCACCGAAGTACGCGTAGGTGTCGACGGTGTCATCCTGCTTCGGCGTGGCAGTCAGGCCGACCTGAACTGCGTCGGAGAAGTGATCGAGAATCCTTCGCCACGAGGAGTTTTCGGAAGCGCTGCCACGGTGGCACTCGTCGACGATCACAACGTCGAAGAAGTCCGGGCGGTACCGGCGAAATAGCTCGTCGGAATCGCCGCGACCGCCTGATAGTGCTTGGTATGTGGCGAAGTAGATCTCGCGCGAGCGATCGTACCTACCGCCGACGCGGCACAGCGGATCGCTTCCGAAGGCGGCGGTGAAATCCTTGCGTTTCGGATCCTCGACGAGAATGTCACGATCGGCGAGATACAGCACCCGGTAGTTGCTCCGGCGATCGGTCTTTCGTGCATGAGTGCGCAACTTGTGGACGAGTTGCATGGCGGTGAACGTCTTACCAGTACCGGTGGCCATCAACAGCAAGACCCGTCGATCACCCCGAGCGATGGCGCGCAGGACGCGGTGGATTGCCACCACCTGATACCAACGTGGCGTGACGACGTCACCAGAAGCGGTTCGCTTGCCGCGATTGAACTCGGAGAAAATGAGTGCGCATCCATCTGCGTCAAGTCTATGTAGCTGCGCGTAACGGTCCGCAGCTTCTGGCGGTGTCACGAACGAGCTCACGTGTCGTTCTCTGCCCGAACGCATATCGCGTTCGATGATCGAGTCGCCGTTCGTCGCGTAGGCGAGTGGAACGTCGAGCTGCTGCGCATAGCGAACCGCTTGTTGTAGGCCGTCCGCCGCGTTCCGGTACTCGCGCTTGGCTTCAACGACAGCGACCGGGACGCCGGGTATCACCTCGAGTACGTAGTCGACCCGTCCGTCGCCAAGGTCTCGAGTTGCGCCGGCTGCGGTCAGGATTCGCTTGGCGGTGACGGGAAATTCCGGCCGGATCTGGTCGTCAGACCAGCCGGCCGCTATGAGTGCGGGCAGCACGTAGTCGCGACAGGTATCCCGCTCCAGCGGACCACGCACCACAGAGATGAACTCTACTCACACGGGTTGGTGGCGTATGGATGCATTGAGCTCACGCTCCCGGTGCGCGCACCACCATCGGGACGCCGGGGAAGTAGGCGGCCATCTCCGAGCGCGACTTGCGCAGGGCCGCGGTTCCGTAGCCGTGCTTGCGGTGCTCGGGGTGGATCCAGATGCGGACGTCGACCTCGCCGTCGGTGAGTTCACCGAAGACGAACCCGACCTTGTCGGCGCCCTCGACCGCGACGAGCCAGACGGCTTCCTCGTTGTCGACGCGGCCGGTGGCCTTGCTGATCTCGTCGTCAAGGTTGCCCGCAGGTGCGCCCGAACCGTCGCCCGCGACACCGAGTTCGTCGGTGCGCACCGCGAACAGGTCGGCGTCGCCGTCGGCGGAGAACGGTCGGAGGTCGAGGGTGTCGCCGCTGCTGGCGGGACGCTCGGCCAGCGTGAAGGTCAGTGCGTTGTTGAGATCGGAGAGTTCGGCCTGATTCTTGCGACGCTGATCCTTGGTCAGGCCGTCGAGCTTCATGTCGAGGATCGCCTGCGCACCCAACTGCGACTTGCCCAGCAGGCTCGCGATCGCGTCGACGGCCTCGTCGTGGTTCTCGGCGTCGACGATCGCGTCGAGAACCTCGTGCCGACGCTCGAGCGCGGTGAGCAGGGCGTCGGTGATGTCGCGGCGGGCGGTGGCCAGGTCAAGATCAGTCATGACAGTGATCCTAGGCCACAGCCGGTGCGCACGCCCGACTGCGTCACAACCTCTGCAACGCACACCGTGTGGCTGAATTGAAACAGGTTCTACTTTCATTGAATTTCGCATATGTGCATGTGAAACCGGATATCGAGCGGATGTGCTTCCCACAAGTTGCAACACGTCCTAGTGTGGACCCATGACCGACGTTCAGCAGACCTCCGACTTCGACCACCTCCGCGGCGGCACCCACATGGGCGACCTGATGGTCGCTGCGCTTCGCCGCCACGCCGACCGCAAGGTACTCGTCCTCGGCGACACCGAGATGACCGGCGGCGAGATGGCCGCCGCGGTCAGCCGCTACATCCAGGCGTTCGAGGCGCTCGGCGCGGGCACCGGCACCGCCGTCGGTCTCCTCGCCCTCAACCGGCCGGAGGTGCTGTTCGTCATCGGGGCCGGCCAGACGCAGGGCTGGCGACGAACCGCGCTGCATCCGCTCGGCTCGCTCGACGACCACGCCTACGTCCTCTCCGACGCCGGCGTCACCACTCTGGTCATCGACCCGGTGCCGACGTTCGTGGAGCGGGCCGTCGCCTTGCTCGAGCGCGTCGACGGCCTCAAGCAGATCCTGACCCTGGGTCCGGTGCCCGAGGCGCTCGCCGGCCAGTGCCGCGACGTGATCGCCGAGGCCGACACCTATCAGCCCAAGCCGCTGGTGTCCGCGCCGCTGCCGCCCGAACATGTCGTGTCGATCACCTACACCGGCGGAACCACCGGAAAACCCAAGGGCGTCATCGGAACTGCCCGCGCGATGGCCACCATGACGCAGATCCAACTGGCCGAATGGGAATGGCCCGAACACCCCCGATTCCTGCTGTGCACCCCGCTCTCACACGCGGGCGCAGCCTTCTTCATCCCCACCCTGATGAAGGGCGGGTCGATGGTGGTGCTGTCGAAGTTCGATCCCGCCGAGGTGCTGCGCACCATCGAAGAACAGAAGATCACCGCGACGATGCTGGTGCCGTCGATGCTGTACGCGCTGATGGATCATCCCGACTCGCGCACGCGGGATCTGTCGTCGCTGGAGACCGTGTATTATGGTGCGTCGCCGATCAATCCGGTCCGGTTGGCCGAGGCGATCGAGCGGTTCGGGCCGATCTTCGCCCAGTACTACGGGCAGTCCGAGGCGCCCATGGTGATCAGCTATCTGCCCAAGGACGCCCATCCCCGCAAGGGCCAGGATCAGCGCCGGCTCAGCAGTTGCGGTCGTCCGTCGGCCTTCCTGCGCACGGCCCTTCTGGGGCCCGACGACAAGCCGGTCGCGCAGGGTGAACCCGGCGAGATCTGCGTCGCGGGACCGCTGTTGGCCGGCGGATATCTCGGTCTGCCCGAACAGACCGCCGACACCTTCCGCGACGGCTGGCTGCGCACCGGCGACGTCGCTCGCGAAGACACGGACGGCTACTGGTACATCGTCGACCGCACCAAGGACATGATCGTCACCGGTGGCTTCAACGTGTTCCCGCGTGAGGTGGAAGACGTTGTCGCCGAACATCCTTCGGTGGGTCAGGTGGGAGTGATCGGGGTGCCCGACGAGAAGTGGGGCGAGGCCGTCACAGCGGTCGTCGTGCTGCGGGCCGACGCGGAGTCCGACGACGCGGCCAAGGCTCGCGTCACCGAGCAGATCCAGGCCGCGGTCAAGGAACGCAAGGGCGCGGTGCAGTCACCCAAGCAGGTCATCTTCGCCGACGCACTGCCGCTGACCGCACTGGGCAAGCCCGACAAGAAGGCGCTGCGCGCCCAGTACTGGGCCGGTAACGACCGCGGCGTCGGATGAGTTGAGTTCATGCCCACTATCGAACTAGAGTTCGATAGTGGGCATGAAGGCGATCGGTGGTGACAACGGCCAGCGGCACGGCCAGGTCTACTACCCGGTGGGCCACCGGGCCGTCCTCATCGACCTGGCCGCTCTGTTCCCGACGCCACCGCACTTCGTGGGGCGCTACCAGCCCGACGGCCTGCAGATCCGCGCCGTGCAGACCGCCGTTCTCACCGCTTGGATGCGGGATGAGTGGGGCTACTTCTTCGGCCGGGTCTCCTACACCGTCAAGGCCAAGGGGCGCGAGGAGAGGGTGACGCACTGGGTGCCGGCGTGGGCGCTGAAGCCGGCGGCCTGAGTCCCCTCCCGCCGGCCTCAGGCGACCGGGCAGCCGTAGCGGACGTCGAGTTCCTTGACGCCGTTGAGCCACCCCGAGCGCACGCGACGCATGTCGCCGATGCGCGAGATGTCGGGCAGTGTGTCGGCAATCGCGTCGAAGATCAGCCGCAACTCGAGGCGGGCGAGGTTGGCGCCGATGCAGAAGTGTGCGCCGTTTCCACCGAAAGCCAGGTGCGGGTTGGGATCTCGGGAGATGTTGAAGGTGAACGGATCGTCGAAGACGTCCTCGTCGTAGTTGGCGGAGCTGTAGAACAGGCCGACCCGTTGGCCTTCGGCGATCTCCACGCCACCGACTGTGGTGTCGGACAGGGCGGTTCGCTGGAAGGCGTGCACCGGGGTGGCCCACCGGAGGATCTCGTCGACGGTGGTCGCGGGCCGTTCGCGTTTGAACAGTTCCCATTGGTCGGGGTGATCGAAGAAGGCGTTCATCCCGTGGGTGGTGGCGTTGCGAGTGGTCTCGTTGCCCGCGGTGATGAGCAGGATGACGAAGAAGCCGAACTCCAACTCGTTCAAGGCTTCACCGTCGATGTCGGCCTGCACGAGGGTCGTGACGATGTCGTCGGTCGGGTTCTTGCGACGTTCTTCGGCCATGTTGTAGGCGTAGCCGAGCAACTCGGCGTTCGCGGTGGCCGGGTCGATGGACTGATCCGGATCGTCGCTGTTGATGATCGCGTCGACGAGCAGGTGAATCCGCGCGCGGTCGGGTTCGGGGACGCCGATCAAGTCCAGGATCGCCTGCAGGGGCAGGTGGATCGCGACGTCGTCGACGAAGTTGCCGTCGGCCTTCGCGGCGGCGTCGGTCACGATGCGCGCCGCCGACTCCTTCAGTCGTTCATGAAGGGCGCCAACTGCTTTGGGGGTGAAGATCCGCGACACGATCTTGCGCAGCCGAGTGTGCTCGGGCGGATCGTGATTGATCAGGAGCGCTTTGGTGAACTCGATCTGGTCCGAGGTGACGTACTCCGGTAGCCGGATGATCGCGCCGTTGGCGTTGGTCGACCACACCTGGCTGTTCTTCGAGATCTCGCGCACGTGAGCGTGTTTGGAGATGACCCAGTACCCACCGTCGTGGAAACCGCCGCCGGTTCCGGGCAACTGCTCGTTCCACCACACGGGTTCGGTGCGGCGCAGTTGGGCGAACTCGGCGATGGGCATCCCGTGCTCGATCAGGTCGGGGTCGGTGAAGTCGAATCCCTTGCGGAACGGACACACCTCGGTCGGTGCGGTCATATGGCTTCCTTCGAGGTCGGAACGCGCGCGTCGTCGTGCTGTGCGCGTTGTCACACCACCATACACCAAGCCTCAATGCGTATGGTCGATCGGACCGCGATGTCTACCGGAGAGTAGGTGTCGTGGTGACGTAGGGTCGTCTGGTGCGTACGCATGGATGGGGCGGCCGTGTTCCCGTCAACGACGAGGAGGCGGTGGCGCGGATCCTGGCCGCCACCCGCCTGACAATCGACCGGCGTGGGGCCGCGACGAGTCTGGCCGACGTTGCCCGTGAACTCGGTGTCACACGTCAGACCGTGTACCGCTACTTCGGCGGGACCGACGAACTTCTCGCGGCCACGGCGGTCGACGCCGTCGAGGGACTGCTCGAACGCATGACGGCCCGCCTGCGCGGGATCTCCGAGCCCGACACCGCGATCGTCGAGGGCATCGCCGGGGTGCTCGAGGAACTCGTCACCGACAACTATGTCGGCCTGCTCCTACGGGCCGACAGGTTGAGCATCCCCGTCGTGGGTGAGTTCACCTCCGACCTCGCTCGTCAGTTCGCGGGTTCGGTGGTGGGGCGGTTCGACGTCGACTGGGCGAGCGCGGGCTATGGCGCGGACGAGCTGGACATCATCACCGAGATCGTGCTGCGCACGCTGCAGTCGATGGTTCTCGATCCGGGAGCTCCGCCCCGATCCGGTCCGGAGTTGCGGACGTTCCTGGATTCCTGGGCGGGCGCCGCGGTCCGGGAGCTGTCCCGCAACCGGCGCTGAGAGCGGTCAGCGCGGTTCGCAGATCACCACCGGGATGATGCGTTTGGTGGGTGCCTGATCGGTCCACGCGGCGTACGTGTCGTAGTCGGCATAGACATTCACCAGTTCGGGCCACAACTCGGCACGTTCGGTGTCGGAGGCGACGCGGGCGCGCAGGTCGAACGTCTTCTTGCCCACTTGAATCGAAACATCGGGATTGTCACGCAGATTCAGATACCACGCCGGGTGGGTGGCGCTGCCGCCCTGCGAGGCGACAACCACGAACGCGTCGCCGCGTCGTAGGTAGATCAGCGGTGCGGTGCGCGGCTTGCCACTCTTGCGGCCGATGGTCGTCAGCAGGCAGACCGGTGCCGGTTTGTGCAGTCCGGCGCCCACCCGCCACGTGCCGCCGAGCCGTCCGCCGGTCGCCTTGTACATCGCCGTGTTGGCCCGCGAGCCCAGCTTGATCAGACGTGAGACAAACGGCGAGTCAAGCTGTTTGGGCCGGCTGTCGGGGTCGAAGGCCGACTTCGCCATGCTCAGATCCGCTCGAGGATGGTGCCGGTTGCCAGTGCGCCGCCCGCGCACATGGTGACCAGGGCGGTCTGCGAGTCGCTGCGTTCGAGCTCGTGCAGGGCCGTGGTGATGAGGCGAGATCCGGTGCTGCCCACCGGATGTCCGAGTGCGATGGCACCGCCGTTGACGTTGACCTTGTCCATGTCGGCGCCGTGGACGCGCGCCCAGCTGAGCACCACGGATGCGAACGCCTCGTTGATCTCGACGATGTCGATGTCGGACAACGACATTCCCGACTTCGCCAGTACCCGCTCGGTGGCCTGCACCGGGCCGTCGAGGTGATAATGCGGTTCGGCGCCGACCAGTGCCTGGGCCTTGATCCGGGCGCGCGGAGTGAGTCCCAGGGCCCGTGCCTTGGCCTCGTCCATGATGAGGACTGCGGCCGCGCCGTCGGAGATCTGCGACGACGTCCCGGCCGTGTGGATGCCGCCTTCGATCACCGGCTTCAGCGCCGCAAGGGATTCCGGCGTCGTGTCGCGGAGTCCCTGGTCGCGGTTGACGTCGATGATGTTGCCGGTGAGTTCGCCCTCGCGGGTGCGTTCGGGCGCCTTGAAGGTGAGCACTTCGCGGTCGAATCGTCCTTCGTCCCATGCGCGACGCGCGCGCTGCTGGCTCCGAACGCCGAGTTCGTCGACGTCGGCGCGGGTGATGCCGCGGCGCTGCGCGATCCGCTCGGCGGCGGTGAACTGGTCGGGCATGTCGACCTGCCAGGATTCGGCGTGATACGGCCCGGCCTGGGTTCCGACGTTGGCGCCGAGTGCGGCCTGCGACATCATCTCGATCCCGCAGGCAATGCCGACATCGATCGCGTCTGTCGCGATGAGTCCGGCGATCAGGTGATTGGCCTGCTGCGCCGATCCGCACTGGCAGTCGATGGTGGTGGCGCCCGTCGTGTCGGGAAGCCCGGCCGAGAGCCACCCCTTGCGGGTCACGTTCCCGGCCTGCGCGCCCGCCTGGGTCACACATCCGCCGATGACCTGTTCGACCAGTGCGGGGTCGATGCCGGCCTTCTCGATGAGCCCGCGTTGCGCGATTCCCAACAGCTCTTCGGCGTGTAGGCCGGACAACCAGCCCGCACGTTTGCCGATCGGCGTCCTGGCAGCTTCGACGATCACCGGTACACCCATGCCCAACACCCCTTTGGCTTATTCCACGTGGATACCTAGAAAGTAGAACATGTTCTCGTTCTCGTCCATGGGCCAGGGTCGGAGATGATGGGCGGACCTACTGGAAGCACGTGAGATCAGTTTCAGTTAGAGTGACGGGGACCATAGACCCAGGTCACATTGACAAAACTAGAACAAGTTCTCATTCGTGTTCGCGCGACGGGAATCTATGTGCTTCAATGAGATTTGTAACAGGTTCTAGTCTCAACGAGATCTCACAGCGAGGTGGTGTGACGTGACCCAGGCCCAGAGCGCCCCGATCGGTAGCGAATCGGTGACCGCGGGTGCGAGTGCTTCGGACAGTGTCGCGAAGTGCCCGTTCATGGAGCAGGAGGGGTGGGATTTCACGAATCCGGACCTGCTCGAAAAGGGTATTCCGGTGCAGGAGTTCGCGCAGCTGCGCAAGACCGCGCCGGTCTGGTGGAATGCGCAGGCGCAAGGCAAGGGCGGCGGCTTCCACGACGGTGGCTACTGGGTGATCTCCAAGCACCAGCACATCCGGGAGATCTCCAAGAACAACGCGGATTGGGCGACCGCCACCAACGGCGTCATCATGCGGTTCGACGACGAGATGACCCAGGATCAGCTCGACGTCACCAAGGCGCTGCTGATCAACCACGATCCGCCGGACCACACCCGTCTGCGCAAGCTGGTGTCCAAGGCGTTCACCCCTCGGGCAGTCCACTCGCTCGAAGAGAAGCTCGACGATGCTGCCCGCACCATCGTGAAGGCCGCCGCGGACAAGGGGACCGGTGACTTCGTCCACGACGTGGCCGTCGACCTGCCGCTCCTGGCCATCGCGGACCTGCTCGGTGTGCCCGAGGAGGATCGGACCAAGCTGTTCGACTGGTCGAACAACATGATGAACTACGACGACCCGGAGTTCGGCGTCGATCCGCAGATGGCGTCGGCCGAGATCTTGGGCTACGGCTACAACATGGCCGAGGAACGCCGGAAGAACCCGGTGGAGGATATCGTCAGTGTCCTCGTCAACGCCGACATCGACGGACAGTCGCTCGACGAGGCGGAGTTCGGCTTCTTCTTCATCCTGCTGACCGTGGCAGGCAACGAGACCACGCGAAATGCCATCAGCCACGGCATGAACGCCTTCCTCGACCACCCCGACCAGTGGGAACTGTTCAAGAAGGAACGCCCCGCGACCGCGGTGGACGAGATCGTCCGCTGGGCGACGCCGGTCAACTGCTTCCAGCGCACCGCCAAGAACGACACCCAGGTCGGCGGCGTCGACATCAAGGCCGGTGAACGCGTCGGAATGTTCTACGGCTCAGCCAATTACGACGAGGACGTGTTCGACGACCCGTTCAGCTTCAACGTCTTGCGCGACCCGAACCCGCACGTCGGATTCGGCGGCAACGGCGCACACTTCTGCGTCGGCGCCAACCTGGCCCGCATGGAGATCAACCTGATGTTCAACGCTCTCGCCGATCTGGTGCCCGACATCACCAAGCTCGAGGCGCCGCGTCGTCTGCGTCACGGCTGGATCAACGGCGTCAAGGAACTCCAGGTCGATTACGGGACCAAGTGAGGATGACGGCAACCAGTGATACTCCCGCATACCTGAACATCGATCGTCAGAACCACCCGGCCGTGGTGGCCGGACGACGCTCGCGCGAGTTTGTCGCCACCCGCGACAAGCAGGCGTGGGTGGAGAACTTCGCCGCCGAGGGGTCGGTGGAGGATCCGGTCGGACCGTCGATGTTCGATCCGGAGGGCAAGGGGTTTCACGGTCACGCCGAGATCGCCGACTTCTGGGACAAGTCGATAGCCACCACGGAGAGCATCGACTTCGTCTTCGACGAGGAGATCATCTGCGGCAACGAGGTCGCCTACATCGGGAAGATCGTCACGCACATCGCCGGCCACGTCTCGCAAGCCCGCGGAGTGTTCACCTACCGTGCTGATGACAACGGCAAACTCGTTGCGCTACGCGCATTTTGGGAGGTTGAGGCGACGATCAACTCGGTTCGCCGCGCCTGAGAGGTCCGGGCACGCTGCTACGGTGGAGTGATGCGTGCACTGGATCGGACTCGTGGCTATGTGAAGGCGTTCAGGTCGGCTCGCCGACACCGGGGTGACCTGGTGGGGTGGCTCGGACGCCGGCCGCAGCTGTTGGTCGGCACCGGTGTCTACGAGTCGGCGCTGTTGTTGAGCAACGCGCTGGACCCCAAGCTCAAGGAGCTCGCCGAGCTCAAGACGGCAGGCCTGGTGAGTTGCGAGTTCTGTCTCGACATCGGCTCTGCTCTCGCGCGCAGTTCAGGCGTCACCGAGCGTCAGATCCGGGACCTACCGGTCTTCCGCGACAGCGACGCCTACTCTGCCGTCGAGAAGCTGGTGCTCGCCTACGCCGAGGCCATGACGATCACACCCGCCGTCGGCGATGATCTCGCCGAGGTGCGTCGCGAACTGTCGCAACATCTTTCGGACAAACAGTTGGCGGAGCTGGCTGCCACGATCGCGTGGGAGAACCAGCGCGCGCGGCTCAACCAGGGGCTCGGCGTCCGTCCGACGGGTATGTCCGACGGGGCTGCGTGCGCACTTCCGGAGGCCCGAAAGAAGTAGGGGAAGAAGTTCTTCCCCTAGTCTTGGTGTCCTCCCCGCCAATTTCGCGCGGACGACTCCAACTCCCGCGGACGAATCTCGGGGAAGAAGGTCAAGCCGGTTGTGCACACCTGTGGATAAGCGTCGCTGGACGGCGCGATTGTGGCGCACGATCGGGCGATGACCAACCCCGAAGAGTTCGACTTCCGCACCACACCCACCGACAACCCACTCGTCTTCCGCCGCGACATCGTTCCCAAGGGGACATCCGACTGGGAGATCCGACAAGCTCTGCGCGACAAGACCATCGAGCGTGTCTGGTGGGGAACTTACGTCCGCGTCACCGAGTCCGACGACGAGGATACGATCACCCGTCGCGAGGAGCGGTACCTCGACATGATCCGCGCGGCACTCCGGACCGGCAGGCCGAACAGGTTTCTCAGCCACCAGTCCGCGGCCGCGATGCTCAAGATTCCGTTGCTCCAACCGGATTTGTCGACTGTACATTTCGTCTCTCGACGCTCAGGTCGCACGTCGCCGAACCTGGCAATTCACCAAACCGATGTTCCGGACGAGCATTTGGTCACGATCGACGGTACGACGATGACATCCATCGGTCGCACGGTGTGCGATGTCGCGATGACCGGCACTCCCCGTCAAGCCTTGTGCGCCTTGGACTCCGGCCTCTATCAGGCGAGCCGACGCAATGAGCACATCGATCTCGACGCGATCGCCTCGACGCTGCGTCGCCAACACGGGATCGCCACGCTGCGTGCGGCACTTCCCTTCGCATCGAAAGGGTCCGAGAGCATCGGTGAATCGTTGAGCAAGTGCGTCATCTGCGAGAACCCCAGCATCCCGGAGCCCGAGCTCCAGGTCGAGGTGACCGTTGCCGACGGGTCGGTGAAGCGCTGCGACTTCGGATGGCGCGACGCCGAGGGCCGCGTGCTCGTCGTCGGCGAGTTCGACGGGAAGTTCAAGTACCACCGCGAGTCGGCGGCAAGTGGGCACCGGCTGTCCGAGGAGGTCATCTACGCCGAAAAGCTCCGCGAGGACGCGATTCGGGACTGCGGCATCATCGTTGTCCGGTGGACCTGGGCCGACCTCAGGGACCCGGTCAAGTTCGCCAAGAAGATCATGCAAGCGCTGCAGCGCGCCGGCCTCGTCGCGTGAGCGGCGTCGCCCGGGATTCATCCCCGAGATTCGTCCGTGGGAGTTGGAGCCCTCCCCGCGGAAATAAGCAGGGAGGACACCAAGGGTAGGGGAGGAACTTCTTCCCCTACTTTCAGTGCAGCGGCTTGTCCGCACCCACGAGCCACATCGAGAAGTATTGAGACCCACCGCCGTACGCGTGCCCGAGGGCTTTCCTCGCGTCGGCGACCTGATGATCGCCCGCTTTGCCCATCACCTGGATCGCGGCCTCGGCGAAGCGGATCATGCCCGACGCGCCGATCGGATTCGACGACAGCACACCGCCGGACGGGTTGAAGGGGATCCGACCGCCGATCTCGGTTTCGCCGGCCTCGGTGAGCTTCCAGCCCTCGCCCTCGGGGGTGAAGCCCAGGTTCTCCAGCCACATCGGCTCGAACCACGAGAACGGCACGTACACTTCGGCGGCGTCGATCTCGTCGAGGGGGTTGCTGATGCCGCCGGCCTTCCAGAGTGCCGCTGCCGCATCGCGACCCGCCTGCGGGCTGACGACGTTGCGGTGGGCGTAGGACAGCGGTTCGGTGCGCATCGCGGTGGCGTGAACCCACGCGACCGGATCGCCCGCGGCGACGGCATCGTCGGCGGCCTGCTCGTCACCGATGACCACTGCGCACGCACCGTCCGACGACGGGCAGGTCTCGTCGTAGCGGATCGGATCCCACAGCATCTGTGAGCTCATCACCTTCTCGACGGTCTGATCCGGCTGATGCAGGTGGGCGAGGGGGTTCAACGCGCCGTTACGGCGATCCTTGGCGGCGACCATCGCGCCGACGTGCTCGGGCGCACCCGACTGGCGGATGTAGGAGCGCACGTGTGGGGCGAAGAAGCCGCCCGCACCGGCACCCACCGGCTTGGTGAAGGGAACGGGAATCGACAACGCCCACATGGCATTCGACTCGGACTGCTTCTCCCAGGCGACGGCCAGCACGCGGCGGTGTACGCCGGCGAACACCAGCGACGCGGCGACATTGGCCGTCGACCCGCCGACCGAGCCTGCCGTATGTACACGGATCAGCCGCTTGCCGACCGCGCCGATCGCCTCGGCCATGGCGAGTTCGGGCATCATGGCGCCCTCGAAAAGGTCGGGGGCCTTGCCGATCACGATGGCGTCGATGTCGTCGATGGAGACCTTGGCGTCGGCGAGCGCGGCGTCGATGGCCTCACGGCACATGCCGGCCATCGTGACGTCGTGGCGTTTGGCGACGTATTTGGTCTGCCCGGTCCCGAGTACCGCTGCGCGATTGTTGTGTGCCATCAGTTTTCGTCTCCTGCGGTCTCGGCAGCGAGGGTGACCACCATGTTCTGTTGCAGCAGCGGGCCGCTCGACGCGTGGGCGAGCGCGGTCTGCGCGTTGCCGGTGAGGATCTCGTGTGCCGCGTAGCCGACGCGCTGCAAGCCGGCCGAGAAGAGCGAGTTGCCGGCCAGCGATCCGCCGGATGGGTTGATACGCACGGTCTCCGGCAATTCGAGCGCGTTGCGCACGATCAGCTCCTGATGCGTGTAGGACGCATTGATCTCGGCCACGTCAACGGCTCGGCTCCGGCCGGCAAACGCCGTGTCGCCGGCCAGCTTGGTCGACGGCGACACGGTGAGGTCGCGTGCGCCGAAGTTGGGTGTGTCGATGCGATGGTCCCAACCGGTCACGAAGGCCGGGTTGGCGACGAGCTCGCGGGCCCGACGTTCGCTGGCGATGACGACCGCCGCCGCGGCGTCGGTGTATGGCGCGATGTCGTGGGCGCGCAACGGATTCGCTACGTAGTCGGACGCGAGAAGCTCGTCGACGGAGGCTCCGGTGGTGCGTGCCGCAACGGCGGCCATGTCGGCCTCGGTCCAGACGCCGGCATCGATCCCGGCGCGGGCCTGCAGGGCGCCGAGCGCGCGGGCATCGGGCCACAGTGGCGCGACGGTGTACGGGTCGGTCTGCAGTGCCAAGGTCTGATCCATGTTGCCCGCGGTCGCCTTGCCGAATCCGTAGGCGAGCGCGAGGTCGACCTCGCCGGTGGCGATCTTCACCCACGCCTCGTAGAGCGCCCAGGCGCCGTCCATCTCCACGTGGGACTCGTTGATCGGCGGCATGGCGCCGATCGAGTCGATCGCCGAGATGAACGAGAAGGCACGTCCGGCAAGGTAATCCGACGAGCCGCTGCACCAGAACTCGATGTCGGTGCGGGCGATGCCGAGTTCGGCGTAGAGCTTGTCGAAGCAGGGGATCAGCATTTCGACGCCGTTGGTGGTGCCATGGGTGCCGGCGACGTTGGGGCTGTGCGCGAAGCCGACGATCGCGATGCGGGGCAGGGTCATCAGAGGTGGTCCCTTATCAGAGGTGGTCACGGTAGGTTTCGTAGTCGGCGTCGTCCTCGCCGGTGGGTGCGAAGTGGCTGATGTTGCCGATCGAGTACTCCCACTCCTCTTCGGGCGCCCACACGGCCTTGACGCGCATGCCCATTCGGACGTCGGACGCCTCGCAGTCGAGGATGAGGTGCAGGAAGGGGATGTCGGAGCCGTCGAGCAAGACGTAGGCGGCGACGTAGGGCGGCTTGATCCGCTGGCCCTGGAACGGCACGTTGACGATGCAGAACGTGGTGACGATGCCGGTGTCGGCGAGTTCGACCCGTTCGACGCTGCGCGCGCCGTCGGCGGGACTGACCCCGCGCGGCGGGAAGTAGACGCGGCCCGCGTCGACGCCGGAACCGATCCGGCTGCCGATCAGCTTGCCCGCCTTGAGTCCTTCGAGGTAGACCGACTCTTCTTCGTTGGCGGAGTGGATGATCTCGGTGGTGATCGGCGTCGTGATGACCACGTTGGTGTCGCCCGAGTCCAACGCCCCGTCGCTGCGCTCGCCCGAGTCCAACGCCCCGTCGCTGCGCTCGCCCGAGTCCAACGCCCCGTCGCTGCGCTCGCCCGAGTCCCCTTCGGTGTTGGCCGGCGCCGTTTCGGTGGCATCGCCGGCAGCGAAGTGTGCGATGTCGTCGATGCGGCCGGTTCGGGCGGAACGCCACACCGCGTGTACCCGCATGCCGGTGGACATCTCGTCGGCGGAGTCGACGGCCACGGCGTGCAGCAGTCCGGTGTCGGCGCCGTCGAGCTTGATCAGGGCCCACGCGAAGGGACGATCGAGGGGCTGGGCGGCGGTGGGTTCCGATTGCCACGTCCACGTGGTCACCGTGCCGACGCTTGCCACATCGACGAGCTCCGACGTCCGCGATCCGGTGGTGGGGTCGAACTCGACGGGCGGTACCGACACGGTGCCGTCGCTGTTCGCCGACCCGACGATCCGCCCGTCCCGCAGGGCCAGCGCGAACTGGCTCAAGACCGGACCGAGGGAACGGGTGTACCCGAAGGAATTCGACAGCGGAGCCGTCAGGATCGGCGATTTCGGTTCTTCGACAACGGCCACAGGCGACGCATGGCCAGGCGAGGTGGTTGCGCTGATGCTCACACCAACGAGTAGAACACGTTCTAGTATTGGGCACAAGGTGCACGTCACGGACTCGCCCCGCGGTGTCGGCGAGCAGGATGAACTGGAGAACTGTGAAGCTCGGACTACAGCTCGGATACTGGGGCGCCGACCCCATTCCCAACGCCCCGGAGCTCATCGCGGCCGCCGAACAGAGCGGCTTCGAGGCCGTGTTCACGGCCGAATCGTGGGGCTCGGACGCCTACACCCCGTTGGCATGGTGGGGTGCCGCGACAACGCGGGTGCGCCTCGGCACGGCGGTGGCCCAGCTGTCCGCACGTCCGCCCACGTCCCTCGCGATGGCCGCGTTGACGCTCGACCATCTGTCCGGCGGCCGCCACATCATCGGGCTGGGCGTGTCGGGTCCGCAGGTGGTCGAAGGCTGGTACGGCCAGCCGTTCGGCAAGCCGTTGGCCCGGACTCGCGACTACGTCCAGGTGGTTCGCGACGTCCTCGCCCGCGAGCAGCGAGTGACCAATCCGGGCGACCACTATCCGTTGCCCTATCCGCCCGATGCGCCCGGATCGACCGGACTGGGCAAGCCGCTCAAGCCGATCACCCACCCGTTGCGCGCCGACATCCCGATCTGGCTGGGCGCCGAAGGGCCGAAGAACGTCGCGCAGACCGCGGAGATCGCCGACGGGTGGCTGGCCATCTTCTTCAGCCTCGGCCTCGCCGATCAATACAACGCCTGGCTCGACGAGGGTTTCGCGCGACCGGGGGCCCGACGCAGCCGGCAGGACTTCGAGGTGGCGGCCACCGCACAGGTCGTCGTCACCGACGACGTCGGATCGGTACTCGACGCCTACCGTCCGTCCACTGCGCTGTATGTGGGCGGAATGGGCGCGAAGGAGAAGAACTTTCACGCCGAACTGTATCGGCGGATGGGGTATGGCGATCAGGTCGACGAGATCGTCGAGCTGTTCCTGGCGGACCGCAAGGCGGAGGCCATCGCCGCGGTACCCGACGAGATGGTGCGCGAGACGATGATCGTGGGCACCGAAGACGAAGTGCGCCACCAGATCAAGCAGTGGGAGGCTGCGGGCGTCACGATGCTCATGGTCACCGCACGCGACCCCGCGATGATTCGGCAGTTGGCGACGTTGGTGTGAGTTTGAACCTGACACCTCCGTTCGCTCCCTGGGGTCCACCACTGCCGACTTCCGCTGCCTGAGGTGCCTCCGCACCTGGGCTACCCCCGCTGCCTGAGGTGCGACGAGCGCTAGCGAGGAGCCTCGAAGGCCCGGTGAGACAAGGAAATTCGGCGACCAAGAGGTGAGGTCACCAGGCCTTCGAGGCTCTCGGCTAGCGCCTCGAGCACCTCAGGCAGCGGAGGTGGGCAGCGGGGTAATCCAGGCAGCGGAGGTGGGCAGCGGGGTAATCCAGGCAGCGGAGGTGGGCAGCGGGGTAATCCAGGCCGCGGAGGTGGGCAGTGGAAGGCGGGTCGGGCAGCGGAAGGGCGCCTCGGGAGCGGTCGGCTATCCGGAATGGGTTGCGTGGCTGCGTGACTCGATCGACGAGGATGGGTACGCGCGTCGGCGGCGAAGGGTCACGTGAAAGTTTCTGGGCACCATGGTGAGTCGTTCGGTGACGTCGAGTTCGTAGTCGGCGTCGGGGGTGAGGTCGTACCGGTGTACGAGTCGGGCGAGGACGAGAACCGACTCGTGGAGCGCGAATTGCCGTCCGATGCAGGCGCGCATGCCGGTGCCGAAGGGTTTGTAGCTGTGCGCCGGCCGCTTCTTGATCTCTTCGGGAAGGAAGCGGTCGGGGTCGAAGCGTTCGGGTTCGTCCCACACCGCGGGATCGCGGTGTACCTGCCCGAGCATGATCAGTGCCCAGTCGTCGGTGCGCATGGGGTACCGTCCGCCGAGTACGGTGTCGGACAACGGGGTTCGGGAGAACGCCGGCACCGTCGGCCAGATGCGCAGCGACTCGTCGAGGCACCGCCGGATATGACGGAACTTCGACACCTGATCGAAGGTCGGTTCCGCGTCGGGGTCGTCGCCGAGGATCGCGTCGGCTTCCTCCTGTGCGCGGCGAAGGCAGTCCGGGTTGGTGGCCAGGAAGTAGAGGGTGAACGACAGTGCGCCCGAGGTCGTCTCGTGGCCGGCGACGAGAAAGGTCAGGATCTGGTAGCGAATGTTGATCGGGGACAGCCGTTCCCCGGTCTCCGGATGGGCGACGTTGAGCATGATGCCCAACAGATCGTGTTGGGATCGGTCATCGGCCCGGGCGGCGATCAGGTCGTCGAGCAGTTCGTCGGCCCATTCCTGGTCCTTGGCCATCTTGTGACTGAGGAACTTCCCGGCCAGTTTCCCGCCGGGTGCGGTGCGGATACCGCCTTTGCGTCGCGCGGTGGCCAGACCGCGGATCATTGCGCCGACGAACGGATGGGGAGTCGGGCTGGTGAACGACCCGAAATCACGGCTGAAGGCCGACCGGCTGAGGGTTTCCATGGTCAGCTTCGTCATGTCGCGCGTGACGTCGACACGCGAGGTCGGCAGTCCGTCCCAGTACTCGAACAGTTCGCGAGTCACCGCCAGCATGATCTCGTGATACGACCGCATCGACGCCTTGGTGAACGCGGGCATCAAGAGGTCGTGGGCCAGCTGCCAGTTCGGCTCGTCGTTGTACGCCGTGAACAGACCGTCTCCGCCGAACTCGCGTAGCGCGTCGATCGCGGGCGGCAAGGTCTTCTGGAATCGGGTCTCGTCGCACAGTTCGGCGACGAGTTCCGCGGTGGCGACGAAGACGAACTTCTGCCGGAAGATCTTCAGTTCATAGATCTCGCCGAGTTCCTTGCCCAGCGTGAGGACGCTGAGGATCGGGTTGCGCGGATCGGAAACCTCAAGGTCACCGACGATCGGCCGGCGCTTGCCCGGATGGGGGAACTCTTGACCGGACCAGCTGTTACGAAGCCAGTGTGTCCGCGCGGCCTGCGCCAACCTACCTGCCACCGTCGCGCCCCCGTGTCGTCCGCGGCCCCGATACCTTGTCGAGACCGGGCCCTATTATGCCGGACGTTTGCCCCACTTGTATCCGCTGGTGGCGGACAGATTAGCCGTGAAACGAGGCGCTGACCTCGGCGAGGCACTCGTCGGCCATCGGGAACGGTTGATAGAGGGCCACCCGATCGGCGATTCCTGCAGCTCGCGCGGCGATGGTCGCGGCGACCTCGGCGGGCGTTCCGCGAGCGACGATGGTGTCCAGCAGGCCGTCGTCGACGAGGTCGGCCATCTCGGCCCACCGGCCCTGCTTCGACAACAGGTTGAGCTCGGGCTGCAGGTCGCCGTAGCCGTGGAGATCCAGCACGGGCCGATACGCCGGCGTCGAACCGTAGAAGGAAAGCAGTCGGCGTGCGGCGGCCACGGCCACGTCGTGTTCGGCTTCGTCGCGGCCGGTTGCGACGATGATCTCGGGGACCACGTCGAACTGTGATCGGGCCCGCCCGGAATCCGCCAGGCCGGCGTCGACGAGGGGCATGACGGACTCTCGGACAAATCGATCGCTGGTGAACGGCATGATCAGCAGTCCGTCGCAGTGCGTGGCGACCGCCCGGGTCAGTCGCGGCCCGAGCGCGCCGACGTAGATCGGTGGCGGGCCGTACGGATTGGGGCCCGGGTTGAACGCCGGGGTCATCAGGCGGTGCCGGTAGAAACGACCATCGACGTCGAGGCGCGAACCGGTGCCCCAGCAGTCGAAGATGGCCCGCAGTGCTGCGACGAATTCGACCATCCGGTCGACGGGGTGGTCGAACTCGGCGCCGAACCGCTTCTCGATCTGCGGACGAATCTGGGTGCCGAGACCCAGCGTGAAGCGCCCGCCGGAGATGAGTTGCAGGTCGTTGGCCTGGTGCGCGACGTGAATCGGGTTGCGCGGGAACGCGATCGCCACGTTGGTGAGGAGGCTGACCGGTGCCGCGCCGGCGGCCAGGATCAAGGGCGTGAAGACGTCGTGCGGTCCTTCGAACGTGAACACACCGTCGATGCCTGCACTGTGGAGTGCGGCGGTGCGTTCGGCGGCGTCCTGCGGGCCGAACAGTGCCGTCAGAAGTCGCACGACGCGGTGCTCACTCGCCGGTGAAGACCGGCTTTTCCTTGTTGGCGAAGGCGCGCGGCCCCACCTTGGCGTCCTTGCTCTTGAACACTGCGATGCCGAGCTTGGATTCGATCTCGAAGGCGTCGAGCTCGTGCAGACCCTCGGTGTCGCGCATGGTCTTGAGGATGGCCTGGACCGCCAGTGGCCCGTTGCCCGCGATCGTCTCCGCGATGTCGAGTGCGGTGTCGAGGGCGGTGCCATCGGGGACGACGTAGCCGATCAGGCCGTACTCCTTGGCCTCGGCCGCGGTGATGTGGCGTCCGGTGAGCAACAGGTCGGCGGCGATGGTGTACGGGATCTGCCGAGGGAGCCGAACGGCGCTGCCGCCCAACGGGAACAGACCCCACCGTGCCTCCGCGACACCGAATTTTGCGGTCTCGCCGGCAACGCGGATGTCGGTGCCCTGCAGGATCTCGGTACCACCGGCGATGGCGGGGCCCTCGACCGCCGCGATCAACGGCTTGGTGAGCCGACGACCCTTGAGCAGGGCCGGCAGCGCTGCCGGATTCCAGGTGCCCTGATCGACGGTGTCACCTGGCGCGTTCTTCGACATGGCCTTCAGGTCCATGCCCGCGCAGAAAGCGCCGCCGGCTCCGGTGAGGATCGCGACCCGGATGTCCGGGTCGTTGTCGACGCGATCCCAGGCCTGGACCATGATGCTCATCATCTCGGCCGACAGCGCGTTGCGCGCCTCGGGCCGGTTCATGGTGACGATCAAGATATGACCGCGCTTCTCGACCAGGCAGTGCGGGGCGTGGTCGGTGTCGGCGGTGGAGTCGGTGAGTGCGGTCATCGTCGTCTCCTGGAAATCGCGTGAATCAGCAGCTTGCCGAAAACGATAACACGTTCTAATTTTGTTGCCATGGCCTATACGATTGCCGATCTCATCGAGCACGCCGTCGACCTGATGCCCGAGCGCGTCGCACTGGAATCCGACGGTACGTCGCGTACCTACTCCGAACTCGAGCGCCGGTCCAACGCGCTGGCGCACAAGCTCCGCGAAGTGGGGGTGAAACCCGGCGATCGAGTGGGTCTGTACAGCCGAAACACGATCGAATCGGTCGAGGCGATGGTCGCCATCTTCAAGGCTCGTGCGGTGATGGTGAACGTCAACTACCGCTACGTGGAGTCCGAACTCGAGCACATCTTCACCGACTCGGGGATGTCGGTGCTCATCCACGAGCGGCAGTACTGCGAACGCGTCTGCAACACGTTGCCGAAAGCGCCCGATCTGCGGCACCGGATCGTCATAGACGACGGCACCGAGACCGATCTGCGGTGCGCGGGGTACTCGGATGCGATTCGGTTCGAGGACGCCATCGCCGAATCGCCGGGCGAGCGTGACTTCGAGGAACGCTCCTCCGACGACCTCTACATGCTCTACACCGGCGGCACCACGGGACGGCCCAAGGGTGTGGTGTGGCGCCAGGAGGACATCTGGCGCGTGCTCGGCGGGGGCATTGACTGGTTCAACAGCGAGCCGGTGACCGACGAGTGGAAGCTGGCCCGCGACGGTGCCGACGGCGGTCAGTTGGTGCGGTTCCCGATTCCTCCGTTCATCCACGGCGGGTCGCAATGGGCGATCTTCCAGTCGCTGTTCGGGGGTGGCAAAGCGGTCGTCTATCCCGAGTTCAGTGGTTCTGCTGCGTGGGAGATCGTTGCCCGCCACGGCGTCAACGTCATCTTCATCACCGGAGATGCCATGGGACGCCCGATGATCGAGGCCCTTGCCGAGAATCCCGACCTCGATCTCAGCTCGGTCGTCACGGTTGCCTCGTCGGCCGCGTTGTTCTCGCCGAGCGTGAAAGAGCAGTTCCTCGACCGCTTCCCGAATGCGATCGTCATCGACGCGATCGGGTCGTCGGAGACCGGGTTCGGCGGACTCGGCGTGGTGGCGAAGGGTGCGCCGCACACCGGTGGCCCACGGGTCAAGGCCGACAGCGAAACCCACGTCCTGCGCGACGACGGCACCCGGGTCGAACCGGGCAGCGGTGAGGTCGGCATGCTGGCGCGGACGGGCCACATTCCGCTGCGCTACCACAACGATCCGGAGAAGTCGGCGAAGACATTCAAGGAGTTCGACGGCGTACGGTATTCGCTACCAGGCGATTTCGCGCAGCTCGAGGCCGACGGCACCATCACGATGCTCGGCCGTGGTTCGGTGTCGATCAACACCGGTGGCGAGAAGGTATTCCCCGAAGAGGTCGAGGGAGCACTCAAGGCGCATCCGGATGTCTTCGACACCGTGGTCGTCGGGATCGCCGACGATCGATGGGGACAACGGGTGGCCGCAGTCATCGCGACTCGTGACGGCGCACGCCCAACGCTCGACGAACTCAACGACGTCGTCCGCAAGGAACTCGCCGGCTACAAGTGCCCGCGCAGTGTGTGGTTCGTCGACGAGATCAAGAGATCACCGGCCGGGAAACCCGACTATCGGTGGGGCGCATCGATCACCGCGGAACGGCCCGCCGACGAGGCGCACGCTCCATCCGGAAGGCACTGACATGCGTACAGAATTGGCCGACCGGTTCGGCATCGACTACCCGATCTTCGGCTTCACCCCGAGCCAGCACGTCGCCGCGGCGATCAGCCGCGCCGGCGGCCTGGGTGTCCTCGGTTGCGTGCGGTTCAACGAGGCAGACGAGCTCGACGAGGTCCTCGAGTGGATGCACGAGAACACCGACGGCAAACCGTTCGGTGTCGACATCGTGATGCCGGCCAAGATCCCCACGGAGGGAAGCAAGGTCGATCTCGACTCGATGATCCCGCCCGAGCATCGGGCCTTCGTCGAACGGACGCTCGACGACCTCGGTGTGCCGCCGCTGCCGAGTGGTGATCGGGTGGATGCCGGGGTGCTGGGCTGGTTGCACTCGGTCGCCCGTTCCCATGTCGACGTCGCGATGGAGCATGCGCGAAAGTACGGCCAGATCAAGCTCATTGCCAATGCGCTGGGATCGCCGCCGGCCGATGTCATCCAGACGTCGCATGACCACGGTGTGCTCGTTGCGGCCCTCGCGGGTGCGAAAGATCATGCGCTGCATCACGTCGAGGCGGGCGTGGACATCGTCATCGCGCAGGGCTACGAGGGTGGCGGCCACACCGGTGAGGTCACGTCGATGATCCTGTGGCCCGAACTCGTGGACGCCGTGGGTGATTCGGCTCCGGTGCTGGCCGCCGGTGGAGTCGGCAGCGGGCGTCAGATCGCCGCCGCGATCGCGCTTGGCGCACAAGGGGTGTGGATGGGCACCTACTGGCTCACCGCGGCCGAATACCGACTGGGCATTGCCGACGGGGCGCAGGGGCCGTCGACGGTTCAGAAGGCACTGCTGTCGGCGACATCCCGCGACACCGTGCGTCGACGCATCTACTCCGGCAAACCGGCGCGCCTGCTCAAGACCAAATGGACCGACGCCTGGGATACCGCCGGGGCACCCGAGCCGTTGCCGATGCCGCTGCAGAACCTCCTCGTCGCCGAGGCCCACGCGCGTATCTCGCAGGCCGACGACCCCGGGGTGGTCGCGATGCCCGCCGGGCAGATTGTCGGACGCTGCAACGACATCGTCCCGGTCGCCGACATGATCGCCGGGATGGTCGCCGAATACGACGAGGCGGTCAAGCGGTTGGATTCGACGCTGGGTTAGACAGCCGCTCCGTTCCGCACTCGGGACGCCATCGCGGTCGCTGAGGTGTCCCACGTCCGCTCCCTGAGCCCCCTCCGCTCCTGAGTTCTGTTCCGCTCCCTGAGGTGCGAGGAGCGCAAGCGACGAGCCTCGAAGGGCCTGGTGAGCTGACGTCACCAGGCCTTCGAGGCTCCTCGCAAGGGCTCGTCGCACCTCAGGCAGCGTAGGTTGGCTCCGTTCCACGGATTCATGCTCAGGCAGTGGTTGGAGCGGATCGGGCCTCTTCGAATCGGGCAGCGGTAACGGATTGTGCTGGTCGCTGCTCAACCAGCAGTGGGGGCGTGATACGTCCGGCCGGTGCGCACCCAAGTCGGCGGTGTGCGCTCGGCGGCGAGTTCGCGTTTGAGGGTCTTGAACGTCGCGGTGGTCGGTAGTGCGTCGACCACCCGAACGCGATGCGGCCACTGCTTGGGGCCGAGATCGGTTTGTTCGGACAGGAATTGACCGAAATCGGCGGGGTCGAGATCATCGGTGACCAACACGGCCTCGATCTCGTCGCCGACTTCCACCGGTACTCCGTACACCGCGGCCTGAGCGATCCGTGGGTGACGCAGCAGGATTCGTTCGATGGGACCGGTGCCGAGGTTCTCGCCGTCGACGCGCATCCAGTCACCGAGCCGACCGGCGAAGTGGAGGTAGCCGGCGTCGTCGACCCAGGCGAGGTCGCCGGTGTGGTAGATCCCGCCGCGCATCCGGTCGGCGGTCGAATTCTCGTCGCGGTAGTACCCCGAGAAGAGGCCCGAACCAGCGGAGTTGACGATCTCACCGACCTCCCCGACGGCCACCGGGAGACCCGAGTCGGGATCGACGACGGCGGTCGGCGCGCGGAGCGGACCGAGGGCGTCGGCCGGGGTGTCGGGTGTGCGGGTGATGGCAACACCGCCCTCGGTGGACCCGAAGCCGTCGATCACTCGGCAATCGAATCGGGTGGCGAAGCGGTCGCGATCGGATGCGGTGGCCTCGTTGCCGTACATGATCCGCAACGTGTTGTCGGCATCGTCGGGCGCTTCGGGCGTGCTGAGGATGTAATGCAGCGGCTTGCCGACGTAGTTGGCGAAGGTGACGCCGTATCGGCGCACATCGGGCAGGAACCCCGATGCGGAGAATCGTTGGCGGACAGCGACACCCGCACCGCCGGACAGTGCGACCGACCATCCGGCGATCACCGCGTTGGAGTGGAACATCGGCATCGACAGGTAGACCACGTCGTCGGCGCCGATGTCGAAACGTTCGGCGAGCATCTGCCCGCTCACGGCGAACGTGCGTTGGGTGCACCGGACGGCCTTCGGATCGCCGGTTGTTCCGGAGGTGAAGATCAGCATCATCAGATCGTCTGGAGTCACGACGCCGAAGTCGGAGGAAACGCTCGAACCGACCAACGTCTGCCACTCCGGCTCGTCGACGTCGATCACCCGAACTGCGTCCAACGCAAGATCATCGAGCAGGTGACGGGTAGCGGCGTGGACGAGCACGATCTGACAGTCCGCGCGGGCGATGTCGGCGGCGAGCGCTTCGCCGCGTCGTGTCGTGTTCAGCCCGACCAGGACGAACGCACCGAGTCCGGCCGCGCCGAGCAGCAGGCTGAATTCGACGGAGTTCTCCATCAGAACCCCGACGTGCGGTGGCCGATCCGGGCTCAACACACGGCGCAGCGCGGCTCCCCGGGTACGGGAGGCACCGAGATGCTCTCGCCACGAGATGAACTGATCGCCACAGCGAACGCCCCTGTTGTCGACGTCGCCGATCCCGTGCAGGAGTCCTGCGATTGTGTCCACTCAGACGGGAGCGGCCGCGAGTGCGGTGCCGATGGTGCGCAGCGAGGCCGGTACGTTGCCGGCGGTGAATTCGTTCTGCTTGGCGCGCAGGAAGTATCGATGCACGGGATGGCTGGTGTCGAGGCCGACGCCGCCGTGGATGTGGACCGTGGTGTGCGCCACCCGATGCCCGGTCTCGGCGGCCCAGAATTTGGCGGTGGCGATCGCCGTGCGCAGGTCGGCGTCGGACACTCCGTGGGTGTCGTCGTCGGCGTTGGCCAACAGCCATGCCGCCTGCGTGGTGGTCAGTGACAGACCCTGAACGTCGATGTAGCCGTCGGCGAGTCGCTGTGCGACGGCTTGGAAGGAGCCGATCGCCCGGCCGAACTGCTCGCGCTCGCGTGCGTACTCGGCGGTGAGTTCGAGTGCGCGCGAAACGATTCCGGTTTGCTCGGCGCACACAGCCAGTGCCAGACGATTCGCGATGTCGGTGACCGCGTCGACCCCGCCGGCCAGCACGGCATCGGAAGTGACTGCGACGTCGGCGAACTCGACCTCCGCGATCGGGAGAAGTCCGGTGGAGACGGCCGTGGTGACGCGGACACCGGGATCGTCGGCGGGAACCGCCACAGCGACAGCGCCGTCGGGTCCGATCGCATTGACCACGAAGAGATCGGCGGCCTCGGCGTAGGGGACGTTGACCTTGACCCCGCTCAGCCGTCCGTCGGCCGACAGGGTCGCGGTCGGCGTGGTGGCGTCGGGCCCGAGGTCCTCTTCGAACGCCACGGTCAGCACGGTGGTGCCGGCAGCTGCGGCGGCCAGAATGCGTTCGCGCAACGACTCATCGGCCCGGGCGGCGAGCACGGGCAGCGCGGCAATGGCGTGCGGACCGAACGGTACCCGCGCCAGCGTCCGGCCGAGTTCCTCGGCGGCAACACAGTTCTCGACGGCGGACAGGTCGCCGCCCGACTCGCCGACGAGCGTCGACGGGATCTCGAGACCGAGCAAGCCTGCCGTCCCGAGTTCGCGCCAGAGGTCGGCGTCGATGGGTGCGGCTGCGGCCTCGAGTTCGGCGGCACGCTCCGGTGTGCTCAGGGTGGTGGCGATGTCGCGCACCAGTCCCTGCACATCGGTGGCGGACTCGGGGAGCGTGAAATCCATGGGTGATCCTTCGACTCAGATGGGGTCAGCGGCGCTGGTGCGGGAGGCCGAGGGCGAGCATGGCGATGATGTCGCGCTGGATCTCGTTGGTGCCGCCACCGAAGGTGAGAATGAGCGACGTCCGCGCGAACCGCTCCAGCCGACCGTGCAGGTGCGCGCCGGGACTGTTCGCGCGCAGGGTGGCGGACGGCCCGACGACCTCCATGAGCAAGCGGTAGGCCTCGGTGGCGAACTCGGTGCCGAACACCTTTGTCGCGGAGGCGTCGGCGGGACTGGGTGCCTCGCCGGATGCCGCGATCGACGCGATCTTCCAGTTGATCAGTTTGAGAAACTCCACCTTGGCGTGCACGCGGGCGAGGTTGGTCTGCACCCACGGTGCGTCGATGACCCGCTGGCCGTCGCCGGTCTTGGTGTGCTGTGCCCATTCGATGGTTTCGCGAAGAGCGGTCTGGATGGGTGCGGCGCTGCACAGGGCAACCCGCTCGTTGTTGAGCTGGTTGGTGACCAGCGCCCACCCGCGCCCTTCCTCGCCGACGAGTGCCGATGCGGGAACGCGGACGTCCTGGTAGTAGGTGGCGCTGGTGTCGACGCCCGACATCGTGTGGACGGGCGTGTAGCCGAACCCTTCCGACGTGGTCGGCACGATGAGCACCGAGATCCCACGGTGCTTCTTGGCGCCGGGTTCCAGGGTCGACGGATCGGTCCGGCAGGCGAGCCAGATGTAGTCGGCGTAGGCGACCAGCGACGTCCACATCTTCTGGCCGTTGACCACGTAGTCGTCACCGTCGCGCACGGCCGTCGTGCGCAGGGCGGCGAGGTCGGTGCCCGCTCCGGGCTCCGAGTAGCCGATCGAGAAGTGCAGTTCGCCTGCCGCGATCTTGGGCAGGAAGAACGCCTTCTGCTCGTCGGTGCCGTAGTTCATGATCGTCGGCGCCACCGAGTTGATCGTCAGGAACGGGACCGGGGCGCCGGCGATCGCGGCCTCGTCGGTGAAGATCAGCTGATCCATCATCGAGCGGTTCTGCCCGCCGAACTCGGTGGGCCAGCCGAGCGCCAGCCATCCGTCGCGCCCCATCTGGCGGACGACGTCACGGTAGGCGTCACCCTGGCCGAGTTCGCCATCACCGCTCGTCAGCGCCGCGCGACGCTCGTCGGTCATCAGCGCGGAGAAGTACGTTCGGAGCTCACGGCGGAGTTCGGCTTGCTGTTCGGTGTAGGCGATGCGCATCGGTACTCCGTCGGTAGACATTTGTTGATCTGGTGGGCCGCAACCCGGCCCGGTATCGTCAACTTCTGAAACACGTTCTAACCTGTTGAGCTACAGCCCGTCAACCGGTCGTGAGTCGATGAGGAGATGGTTGCCATGCGTATCAAGGCTGATTTCGACCTATGCGAGTCCAATGCGATCTGTGTCGGGATGGCACCCGACATCTTTGACCTCGACGACGACGATTACCTGGTGATTCTCAAAGACGAAGTCCCCGAGGGGCGCGAAGAGGAACTGCGTCAGGTGGTCGCCAACTGTCCCAAGTCTGCGTTGTCGATCGAGGAGGACTGAACCTGGGACATTTGTCCATTCGGTTCCATCTCGGGAGCGAACATGCTAGAACAGGTTCTAGTTTTCAGCTCAGGGAGGAACAGCGGTGGGACAAACACTCCAGGGACGGGTCGCGGTCGTGACCGGTGCGGGTGCGGGCCTTGGCCGAGCCGAGGCCATCGGCCTCGCCGGCGAGGGAGCGTCGGTTGTCGTCAACGACCTGCCCGCCGCGCTCGAGAGCAGTGATGTGCTCGACGAGATCAGCGCGGCCGGCGGTCGGGCGATCGCGGTCGGCGGCGACATCGGCGACTCGGCGACCGCGACCGCCATCATGGCCGCGGCCACCGAACAGCTCGGCGGGCTCGACATCGTCGTCAACAATGCGGGCGTCGTCCGCGACAAGATGCTGTTCAACATGACCGACGACGACTGGGATCTCGTGATCCATGTCCATCTGCGCGGTCACTTCCTGCTGAACCGCAACGCGGCCGCGTACTGGCGGTCGGCGTCCAAGCAGGCGGGTGGCCCGGTCTACGGGCGGCTGATCAACACCTCGTCGGAGGCCGGCCTGCTCGGACCTGCCGGGCAGGCGAACTACGGTGCCGCCAAAGCGGGAATCACCGCGCTGACGATCTCGGCGTCGCGTGCGCTGCAGTCCTACGGGGTGCGCGCCAACGCCATCTGTCCGCGCGCGCGGACCGCGATGACCGCAGCGACCTTTGGCGACGCGCCCGACGACGGCGTCGATCCGCTCGCGCCGGAACACGTGGTGCGGTTGGTCAACTATCTGGCCGGGCCGGATTCGGATGGCGTGACCGGACAGGTGTTTGTGGTCTACGGTCCTCAGGTGACGCTGATGGCTGCACCGACCGTCGACGAGGTCTTTGCCGCCGACGGTGACGCGTGGGATGCCGATGATCTGTCGAAAACGCTGACCAGCTACTTCGCGGGCCGTGACCCGGGGCGCGGCTTCTCGGCCAGCGCCTTGGTCAACTGACCAAACCGGCGGGTATCTGCGTGATATTTCGCGGTGGTCGTCTGGGCGAGCGAAGCGACGGGGTACTTGCAACGAGCGAGCGAAGCGACGGGGCGGTTCCTACGGCGACGGTGAGGAGTGCTGGTGTTAGGGAAGCTGGCGACGCCACTCGGGGGGATCGGAGATTTCGTTGCTCTCGGTGTCGAGTCGGCCCGTGAGCTCTTCCATCGCCCCTTCCAGTGGCGCGAGACGGTGGAGCAGTCGTGGGCGATCGCCCGGGTGTCGATGGTGCCGACCCTGCTCGTCGCGATTCCGTTCACCGTGCTGGTGAGCTTCACCCTCAACATCCTTCTTCGTGAGATCGGCGCACAGGATCTCTCGGGAGCGGGTGCGGCGCTCGGCACCATCACCCAGATCGGACCGATCGTCACGGTGCTGATCGTCGCGGGTGCCGGCGCGACCGCGATCTGCGCAGACCTCGGTGCACGCACCATTCGCGAGGAGATCGACGCGATGAAGGTGCTCGGTATCAATCCGATCCACCGCCTGGTGGTCCCGCGGATCATCGCCTCCACCGGGGTGGCCCTCCTGCTGAACAGCCTCGTCTGCACCATCGGCATCGGCGGCGGCTTCGTCTTCTCGGTGTACCTGCAGGACGTCAACCCCGGCGCGTTCGTCGCCAACCTGACCTTGCTGACGGGGTTCGGTGAGCTGATGATCTCGATGGTCAAGGCCGCTCTGTTCGGGCTCTTCGCCGGGATGGTCGGCTGCTATCAGGGACTCAACGTGAAGGGCGGCGCGAAGGGCGTCGGCGACGCGGTGAACGAAACGGTGGTCTACTCCTTCATGGCGCTGTTCGTGGTCAACGTCGTCGTGACCGCTGTCGGTTTGAAGGCGACGGCGGGCTGACATGGTCCTTCCCTTCACCACCCGATTCCACACGGCCCGTGTGGCCATCAAACGTGCCGGCGAGGACTGGGATCAGATCGGCGATCAGGCGCTGTTCTACTGGGACTCCATTGTCGCCATCCCGCGTGCACTGCGGCTCTACAAGAAGGAGACGCTGCGGCTGATCGCGGAGATCTCCATGGGTACCGGCGCGCTGGCGATGATCGGCGGCACCGTGGTGGTCGTCGGCTTCCTCACCCTGTTCACCGGCGGAACCATCGCGGTCCAGGGCTACAGCTCGCTGGCCAACATCGGTGTCGAAGCGCTCACCGGGTTCTTTTCCGCGTTCATCAACGTGCGCATCGCCGTGCCGGTGATCTCCGGTATCGCGCTGGCAGCGACGATCGGCGCAGGTGCGACCGCCCAGTTGGGTGCCATGCGGGTGAGCGAGGAGATCGACGCGCTCGAGACGATGGCGATCTCGTCGATCCCGTACCTGGTCAGCACACGGATCGTGGCCGGTCTCGTGGCGATCATCCCGCTCTATGCGCTGGCGTCACTCGCCTCGTTCCTGGCCAGTCGCTTCGCGACCGTCTTCATCTACGGCCAGTCGCCGGGCGTCTACGACCACTACTTCGACACCTTCCTCATACCGTCGGACATCCTGTGGTCGTTCGTGCAGGCGATCTGCATGGCGGTCGCGGTGATGCTGATCCACACGTACTACGGCTACAACGCCTCGGGCGGCCCGGTGGGCGTCGGTGTGGCGGTCGGGAACGCGGTGCGGGCATCGCTCGTTGTTGTGGTCGTGATCACACTTTTGACCTCGCTCGCCATCTACGGCGCCGACGGCAAGTTCAACCTGGCGGGGTAGGGGATGACACGTAGGCAGGAGCGCTCCCGCGGGGTGCGGCGGACGGCAGCAGTGGTGATGGTCGGTGTGATCGTCGCCCTGGTGGTCGGTGCGACGGCGCAGTTCCTCGGATGGTTCTCGGGCACGCAGCAGGTCACCCTGGTGGCGCCGCGTGCCGGTTTGGTGATGAATCCCGACGCCAAGGTGAAGCTGCGCGGCGTCGAGGTGGGGCGTGTCGACACCATCACCGAGACCGATGGCCAGGCGGTCCTCACCCTGAACATCGACGACTCGCAGATGGCCCACATCCCCGGCAACGTCACCGCGGACATCAAGTCCAACACGATCTTCGGTGCCAAGGCGGTGAACCTCAGCATCCCGCCGGAAGGGGCGCAGGGGCATCTGACCGCCGGGGCCGAGATCTCCGCCGATCGGGTCGTCGTCGAACTCAACACCGTCTACCAGCAGCTCGTCGCGGTACTCGCGGACCTGCAGCCGGAGAAGCTCAACGCCACGCTCGGCGCCATCAACACCGCGCTCGCCGGCCAGGGGGCCGAGATCGGGGTCGCGCTCGATCAGCTGTCGGGTCTGCTCGGCAAGACCAATCCGCATCTGCCCGAACTGAATCGGCTGTTCCGCGATGGCGCCACCGTGACCAACGTGTACGCCGACAGCATGCCGAACCTGCTGCGTACCGTCGACAACTTCACCTCGATCGGCAACAACCTCGTCGACAACAGCAGCAACCTCGACGCGCTGCTGATCAACACCACCGGAATGGCCAACACGATCGACGGGGTCGTCGCACCCACCAAACCCACGCTGATCTCGGCGCTCACCGACATCGGTCCGGTGGCCCGGCTGCTCGGCTACAACGCACCCGGCATCAAGTGCTTCATCACGTCGACGGCGTCGGCCGCACAGATCGCCGCGCCGTACATGGGCGGAAAGAACGGCAACCTGATGCTCGACGCCAGTATCCTGCCCGGCAAGGACCCCTACCAGTACCCGTACGACTTGCCGCAGGTGCGCGGCGCGGGCCCCCCGACGTGCGAGACCGGGCTGAGCAACCCGTCGTCCACCGAGCACACGAAGTTCTACGTCACCGACAACGCCAACTACCCCTATCAGCCGAGGACCACGCCAAAGGTGAACTCCCAGAAGCTGTTCCAACTCATCTTCGGCGAGCCGGCCCGTGGATAACCGTGCCCGCGCGTTTCGCGCGACCGTCATCAAACTCGGGGCGTTCACCATCGTGATGGTGCTGGTCTTCGTCGCTCTCGTCGTCGTGTTCAGCCGGTACCGGTCGGGGTCGTCCAACGACTACACCGCCGTGTTCACCAGCGCGTCGGCCATCAAGGCGGGCAGCAAGGTGAAGATTGCCGGCGTCGAGGTGGGGTCGGTGGGAGACGTCTCGCTCAACCGCGACAACCAGGCGGAGATCGAGTTCACCGTCGACCAGAAGTACCCGGTGCCCAAGTCGGTGCGGGTGCTGGTCCGCTACGAGAACCTGACCGGCGACCGCTACCTCGAACTGCAGCAGGGCACCGGCAACGTCAACGAGTTCCTCGACGACGGTGCGGTGATCCCGGTCGCCCAGACCGAGCCCGCGCTCGACCTCGACAAGCTCGTCGGCGGGTTCAAACCGCTGTTCCGGACGCTCAACCCCGACGAGGCCAACGACCTCACCGCGTCGATCATCAAGGTGTTCCAGGGCGACGACCAAGGCCTCGCGCTGACCCAGTTGCTGACCAACACGAATCAGTTCACCAATGCGATCGCAGACCGCGACAAGCTCATCGGGCAGGTCATCGACAACCTGAACACCACCCTGGGCACCATCGACGGCGACCGCCAGGGCCTCGACACCAGTCTCGATCTCCTGCAGCAACTCGTCACCGGACTCAACGAGCAGCGCGGCACGATCGGTGCTGCGATCACCCAGACATCGCAGGTCACAACCGGACTTGCCAGTCTGTTGGGTTCCACGCGCGCGGACCTGACCCGCACGATCGCAGCGACCGGCAAGACCTCCGACGAACTACTCGTCGCCGAACCGTATATCCGGCAGCTCATCTCGCGACTGCCCGACGACTACAAGAAGCTGTCCAACCTGGGTAGTTACGGAGCATGGCTGCAGATCTACTTCTGCCGCATTCGGATTCTGCTGGGCGGACCGGGGGGTCAGCAGGTGTACTTCACCTCGAATGACGTGATGGGCAACAAGACCCGCGCCGGGGGGAGGTGTGCGCAGCAATGAGTCTGCCGTTCGGCGGCATGTTCTCCAGCCGCAGAAGCGCCTCCGACGAGGCCGACGTCGCCCGCGAGAAGAAACGCGGTGGCCGTGGCCGCGTCCAGATCGGCGTGATCGGTCTGGTCGTCACCGCGCTGGTCGTGATCACCGCGATGCAGATGGACAAGCTGCCGTTCCTCTCGCCGATCAGCACCTACAGCGCCTACTTCGACGACGCCGGCGGGCTCGTGAAGGGCGACATCGTCTCGGTGTCGGGCGTGCAGGTGGGTACGGTCGAGTCGATCGCGCTCGCCAAGACCGATCAGGGCACCAAGGTGCGGGTGTCGTTCCGCATGAACGACACCGTCGAACTCGGTGACACCTCACAGGCGGCCATCAAGACCGAAACGGTGTTGGGCCGACGCAACCTCACGGTGATCCCGCATCCGGGTGATCGGATCAAGCCGGGCGGCTCGATCCCGGTGACGCAGACGATCTCCCCGTACTCGCTGCAGGATGCGCTGGAGGGCGCCACCTCGACCCTGTCGGAGACCGATACCGACCAGCTGAACCTGGCGTTGCGGACCCTGACGGTGACCTTCCAGAACACGCCACCGCAGGTGCAGGGCGCGGTCAACGGCGTCGCACGCCTGTCGACGACCATCGCCGAACGGGACAACGCGCTGCGCGCACTTCTGTCCAAGGCCAACCAGGTCAGCAGGGTCCTCGGCGATCGCAACCAGCAGATCAATCAGCTTCTGGTGGACGCCAATTCGCTGCTCGGTGAGGTGCAGACGCGCCGCTGGGCGCTCGGTCAGCTCATCGTCGGACTCCGGGATGTGACGCGACAACTGAACGCCTTCATCGCGGAGAACAATCAGCAGCTCAAGCCGTCGCTGGACAAGCTCAACCGGGTGATGAAGATTCTCACCGACAAGGAAGCCGACCTGAAGAAGACCATCGACCGCCTCGGGCCGTATGCCAACACATTGGGCGAGGCCGTGGCGTCCGGACCGAACTTCGATTCGCTGGTCGGCGTCAGCACGTTCGGTGACTACACCGCGGCGTTCATGTCGGCGCTGCGTGGGAAGTATCCGCAGCTGTGGAAGGCGATCATGTACTCCGGCTTCCCGTTGCTGCCCAACGCGTGGAGCGCAGCGCCGCCCGCCGGCACCGACCCGCCGCGGCCGCCGGCACCGAAACCGACCTATCCGACGCTCACTCCGACACCGAGACCAGGGGGCTGACCATGACCATGGGACGTCGCGTGATCCTGGCCGGGCTGGCGGCACTGCTGGCCGTCGCCGTGGTGGTGGTCGGATTCACTGTGTTCACCCGCGCCACCACCAATACCTTCACGGCCTATTTCCCGTCGGTGACCAGCCTCTACAGCGGCGACCCGGTGCGTGTGCTCGGCGTCAACGTCGGCAAGGTCACCGAGATCACCCCGCGTCGGGGTGACGTCAAGGTTGTCCTGCAGGTCGACAAGAACGTCGACATCCCGAACGATGCCAAAGCCGTGATCGTCGCGCAGAGCCTGGTGTCGGGACGGTTCGTGCAGCTGACGCCGGTCTACTCCCAGGGCGCCGCGATGTCCGATGGCGCGACCATTCCGATGGAGCGCACCGCGGTGCCGATGGAATGGGACGACATCAAGAAGCAGCTGACCCGACTCACCGAGGCGGTCGGCCCGGAGGCCGACAACAACGGCACGGCGGCCGACGCCATCAACACCTTCGAGGCCAACCTCAACGGCAACGGTGCGGCGATCAACACGTCGATCACCCAGATGTCGGAGGTGATGGGGACGCTCGCGGCCGGCCGCGGCGACCTGTTCGCGACCATCAAGAACCTGCAGAAGCTCACGGACGCGCTGTCGCAGAGTCATGAGCAGCTCGTGCAATTCAATGGCCGGATCGCCTCGGTCAGTTCGGTTCTTGCGGAGAACACCACCGAACTGAATGGCGCACTCCACGGCCTGTCCACGGCGATGACCGAGGTGAAGACCTTCATCGACCGCAACGGCGCTTCGATCACCGCGTCGTCGCAGGGGTTGGCGAACTCGCTGCGGATCGTCGCCGACAAGGACGAACAGCTGCGTGGTCTGCTGCACTCGGCACCCAACCAGCTCGCGAACTTCTTCAACATCTACAACCCGTTGTCCGGCGCATTGTCGGGCGTGTTCGGCCTCGGGATGGGCACCAACCTGATCACGCTGCTGTGCGGGACGATGGACGCGAACAACCGGCCCGGATTCTCCGGCGCCGACGTCGACCATTGCGTCGAAGTGCTCGCCCCGATTCTCACCACGATCTCGATGAACTATCCGCCGTTCCTCGCGAACCCGGTGTCGGGCAAGAACGCCAACCGCGATCAGATCACCTACCAGAACGCGAGTGTGCGGGCGCGTGCACAACAGAACGAGCAACGCATCGACAACGAGACCCGGCGCGACAACCAGAAGTCCGGACTTCGAGGGCTGTTGATTCCATGGGAGACCGGACGATGAGGGGCGGGGCGTCGGGGCGCCGCTGGCTGGTCGTGATGTCGGTCGTGGTCGCGACGATTCTTGCGGGATGCTCCTTCGACGGCCCGAACTCGCTGCCCGTGCCGGGTGCACAGGGCACCGGCGACGGTGACTACGAGATCACCGCGGTCATCCCGACCGCCGCCGGGCTGGTCAACAACGCGCCGATCCTGATGGACGACGCGACCGTCGGCAGCGTCGGCGACATCGAGGTCAAGAACTGGAACGCTCAGGTCACGATGCGCTTGAGCAAGGGCACGATGGTGCCTGTCGGTTCGCACGTGATGGTCGGGATGACCAGCGCGCTCGGGTCGATGCATCTGCAGATCGTGCAGCCGGAGAAGCCGACCGGGGCGATGATGCAGGCCGGCGACGAGATCCCGCTCACCAAATGCCCGGAGCAGTCGAACATCGTCACCGACCCGAATGTGCCCGCGGTCCCGGACGTGAACTCCGCTCAGCAGGTCGCACTGTGCACCTACCCGACCACCGAGCAGGTGCTGAGTTCGCTGTCGGTGGTGCTCAACGGCGGTGGCCTGAGCCAGTTCGGCGACATCGTGCACGAGATGGATCAGGTGTTCTCCGGTCACCAGGACGCCATCCGGGCGCTGATCCCACGCCTCAACACGCTCGTCGGGGACCTGAATGTTCAGAAGGCCAACATCATCAAGGCCACCGAGGGACTCGACCGACTCTCGGCGACGATGAACCAGCAGAGCCCGACGATCGAGAAGGCGCTGGCCGACGGCCCACGTATCCTCCGGTTGCTCGTCGACCAGCGGGTGCATCTCACCGACATGCTGGCCGCCGTGACGAAGGTGTCGCGGACGACCAACGACGTCCTGAAGGCCAATACCGACGACATCCAGACCTTTGTCCGAGGACTGCGTCCGGCCCTGGAGCAGTTGGCGGCCACCGGTCCGGCCCTGTCGCAGTCGTTGAACATCCTGCTGACCTTCCCGTTCTACGAACCCATGATCCCGACGATCGTGAAGGGCGACTACGTCAACTCCGACCTCGTCCTTGACCTGACCCCAGCCCGGTTGAGCAAGAGCATGTTCGCCAGCATCGGACTCACGGGTCCGGAGGGCGTGCTGGGGCGTCGGGCGGGGGCCGCGGCGCGTGGCCTCAATCCGTTCACCGGTCCGCTGCAACCCGGCGGTGAGCGGCCGCGCGACACCAATGAGCCGGTGCCCGCGCCCGGAATGGTGCCGCCCGGAGGTGGTCATCGATGAAGATCAGCAAGTTCGTCCGCATCCAGCTGATCATCTTCGCGGTCGTGACCGTGGTCGCGATGGTGGCGGTGGGTGTCTACTACATCCGCGTGCCGTCGATGTTCGGGGTGGGCAGCTATCGCGTCGACCTCAACCTGCCGAGCAGCGGTGGGCTCTATGAGAATGCCAATGTCAGCTTCCGCGGCGTCAACGTCGGCAAGGTGGAGGCGGTGCGGCTCACCGACAACGGGGTCACCGCCGAGCTGACCATCCACAACGGTGCCGAGATCCCCGCGTCGTCGCAGGCGTCGGTGCGCAGCGTGTCGGCGATCGGTGAGCAGTACGTGGAGTTCACCCCTCCGCCGAATCCATCCGGCGGCAACCTCTCCGAGGGTTCACAGGTGTCGAGTACCGATGTGCCGGTGGAGATCTCGACGATGCTCGACCAGGCCGACGCGTTACTGCAGAAGGTCGGCGACACCAAGTTGCGGTCGCTGATGGACGAGGCGTTCGTCGCGTTCAACGGCACCGGCGAAGCGCTGCAACGACTTCTGGACTCGATGGCGCTGTTCGTCGACGAGGCCAACAGGAACACCGACACCACGATCTCGCTGGTCGATCAGGGGGGTGCGCTCCTCGCGACCCAGTCGCGGACCGCCGACGACATTCGCGCCTGGACGCGGGACGTCACCACCTTCACCGACCAGTTGCGGGCCAACCGGCCGGAGATCACCGACATCCTCACCAAGGGGCCGTCGACGGTGTCGACGAGCGAAGATCTGTTCGCGTCGATGAACCAGTCGTGGCCGCTACTGGTCTCCAACCTCGGCGTGGTGGCCAAGACGCACGCCGTCTACCTGCCGAACATGCGGCAGATCCTGGTCATCTACCCGCGGCTGATCGCGGCGCTGATCACCGCACTGAACACGGGCAGCGTCAGGTACGGACCGAACGTGAACTTCTCGCTCGGTTTCCAGGACCGCCCACCCTGCAACATCGGGTTCCTGCCGAAGGAGCAGTGGCGCTTCCCGTCGGAGCAGACCGCACGCGAACTGCCCGCCGGCATGCTGTGCCGGGTGCCGCAGGACTCGAACCTCGCGGTGCGCGGTGCGCGCAACTACCCGTGCGTCGAGTACCCGGGACGACGTGCGCCGACGCCCGCGGAATGCCGGACCGGCTACAAGCCGAAGCCGGGAACCGTGGATCCATTCCAACGGGGGCTGCCGTTCGGGCTGAAATGGGAGGCGCAGCGGTCCGGTAACGTGACGCCGGGCACCCCGTCGAGCTACAACCCGGCCCCGGCGGTGTACGCAACCACATACGATCCGGCTTCCGGCGACTTCATCGGCCCGGACGGCAAGACCTACAACGCCGGTACCGGAAACAATGCGCAAGGCGGTACATGGCAGTCCCTGATCACGAAGACGGTGGGCAAATGACACCCGAATCCGACGTACACGAGAAGACCCCGACGACCCGACGCACACGACCCGTTCGCACGTCGCCGATGGGGCGGGCGAAGAAGAAGCCGAAGCCGGCGCCGGTCGAGACAACAGCCTCACCCGACGAGGCGACCTCCCCGCTGATCGAGCCGGCACCGAGCCGCAAGGCGAGGAGCCGTGTCGAGATCACTGCCGACTCCACCACCGAAATCGAACGCGATCCGAGTGAAATCGAGCGCACCGTCAGCTATCGGGAGCGACGGCAGGCGCGGATGTCGTCGGGTACCGACCGCAGCACCGTGCCGAAGGTCCGCTACCGCGGTTCGTCGTCGGGCTCGCGTCGAGACCTCGCGCTCGCGATCGTCGCCGGGGTTCTCATCCTCGCTTTCGTGGCCGCGTCTGTGGTCTTCGCCGTGGGAATCAACCGGCAGAAGGATCTCGACGCGTTGCGCGCCGAGTACTCGTCGTTCGCGTCGCAGTTCATCATCAACCTGACCAGCATGAATCCGTCGAACGTCGACCAGGTCCTCAAGACGGTGCAGGAAGACTCGAGCGGCAAGGTGAAGCAGCAGCTGCAGGATTCGTCGCAGCAGGCGGTCGGGCTGGTTCGCGACACCAATGTGGAGACCAAGACGACGATCCTCAGCGAGGCGGTCACCAAGGCCGAACCCGACGAGGGGTCGGTGATCATGGTGTTCGGCTGGCAGCAGCGTTCGCTGGACGGCAAGCTGCCGATGCAGGTGCAGACGTTCCGGTGGCGGGTCGACATGACGCGCATCAACGGCGACCTGAAGGTCACCAACTATGAGTGGGTGGCGTGATGAAGATCAGCCGGAAGCAACTGGTCGGGGCGGTGCTGGCAGTGCTGCTGGTGGCGTCCGCTACCGCCGCGGTGTTCCTGGGGATGCGCTTCTGGGACGGACGCGCGACGGAGAAATCTCGCGAGACGTCACTCGAGGCGGCCAAGCAGTACGCGGTGACGATGTTCGGCTACAACGCCGGCAACATCACCGACCACATCGATCAGTCGATGTCGATCCTGACCGGTGGGGCGAAGCCGGAATACGTCAAGACCATCACCGAGGCGAGTCTGGCAGCCGAGGTGCGCAAGCAGGATGTGGTCTCCGAGGTCACCATCCAGGATGCGGGTGTGGTGACGAACACCCGCGACACCTCGACCGTCCTTCTCTTCATCAACCAGTCGGTCACCCGCAAGGGCAACAAGGAACTGGTCAGCATCAACCCGAGCCGCCTGACGTACACGATGCAGAAAGACGGCGACCGCTGGCTGGTGAACGCGATCGACGTGATCACCGACGACTCGTTCCGCGGCAAGGTCGACGTCGTGTCGTCCGTCCCGCCCGGCGCGAAGCCGGTCCCCGGTCTCAAACCCCCGGTGTCGGCGCCGCCGAGCGGTGCGCCGTCGACCACCGTGCCGGGTGCGATTCCGGTGCCGACGCCGTAGCAGTCACCCGCTCCCTGGCTCGACGAGTTAGGTGACCGACCGCGATGACCTGCGGAAATGCGCCAGCGTCGTGCCCGCAAAATTTAGGGGAAGAGTTTCTTCCCCGGGGTTCGTAGTCGTCCGCGAGAAATTTCTGGGGGAGGACACCAAGGGTCGGGGAAGAAAACTCCTCCCCTATTTCTTGTGGGCGCAGGTGCCTGGCATCGCGTTCGGCGGAGTGCGACGCCCGACGACTGGTGACTGAGCACGGGCCCGTCAGCGTCCGCTTCCGGGACATACCCGAAAGACCACCGCCAGGGGCTCGATCCTGGCCACCGGCCCCGACGCACCTTCCCGACTCAACTCGAGTTCTCGAGGATGCCCGAAAAACCCTTTGCGGCACCGCGAAAGCGGGCGTAGGTTCGCGTGTACACAAGGAAGGAGGTGGTCTGGAATTGATTGACATACGGACACGTGAGGTGACCATCCGCTAGCGCTGACCGTGTGGCATTCTTATGTCGCACGAGGCGAATCCGTCTCGGCGCCGGCGAATACCCGATGGTCACCCGGCCCCCGCACCCCGACCCGTCCGGTCGGATACGCCCGTACTCGGGTGGTGCGGGGGCCGCTTCGTGTCGCCGCCCCCGCACCCCGACCCGTCCGGTCGGATACGCCCGTACTCGGGTGGTGCGGGGGCCGCTTCGTGTCGGGGCGCGGGCATATTCGCGTAGTGGACTACTCGTGAGTCCGACGCCGGAACCGGGTGGAATTAGCACTGTCAGCCCGATCTATCGAGGAGACAGCGATGACCACCACAGCGACGCAAGCGGCCCACGCCCCCCGCGACGTGTCGTCGATCGGCGGTGCGGCAACGGGTTTCGCGGGCCGGTTCTGGGGTCCGGGTGATGTGGACTTCGGATGTTCGGACACACCGGATTTCGTCTTCGACGACCCGCACGCGGCCGGCATCTTCCACCATCTCGAGGATGGGGTCACCAGCATCCACAACCGCGGCGACGAGGTTGTCGGTGTATTGGTGCTCGGCGTCGACGGACTGCTCGAACGGGTGGTCCTGTCTCCCGGTGAGGTGACGCCGCTGCCGGCACAGGATCTGCTCTGCTATGTGCAGGGGACCCGCACCGACGGAATGCCCCGACTGTTCGGCGCGCTCTGGATGCAGGGTGGTCGGGTGATGGGCGCCACGTTGCCGATCCCCACTCGACGTGAGTTTCTCGATCAGCATTATCTGACCCCGTGGAGCGCCGACTGGAACGGTGGCTACACCCATCAGGACCATCTCGATGCCGAGGGCGACGGGCTCTCGTTCCAGTACCGCACCGGTGGGTCGTCGATCACCGTGCGCAACACCGGCGAGAAGTGGATGGCGGTGCTGCACAACGGGGGTCATGTCCGTGCGGTGACCGAGATCCCGCCGGGTGCGATGGCGACCTTCCCGGTGGACCCCGAGGCGAAGACCGGGCAGGTCTTCTCCGTGGTCGGTCGGCGCGTCGGGGGTGGCGCCGGTCGTGCGCCGTACATGTCGGCGTCGGGCACGATCCACCCGGGCTGGCCCGGCCGGCCGGGGACGGCCACGAGCTACGGGTCGGTGGTGATCATGCTGGGCGCGGTGGTCTACAGCGCCTTGCCGAAGCGGAATCTGTACCTGGCGTGGTCGGATCGCCGCAGGCTGCGGCACGGGTGCCGGAGTCGACGCCAGGCGTGAGTGACCGCGCTCAGCCGACGTGGCGTCGTAGTTTCGCCGACAACCGGGGGGTGAGGTCGCCGTCGGCGTCGACGCGTTCCTCGACGTAGGCGAAGTCACCGTCCTCGACGAGGCCGTAGAGGCGTTTGGCGCCACCGGCGTGGCTTCCGGTCTCGGATCGGATCACCACGTCGGTGGTCAGGTTCCACGAGGTCTGATTGAGCGGACGGCCGTAGAACAGCTCGATCCAGCCCTCCGCATGCGCCAGCAGGAACTCGATGCTGTCGTCTTCGGTGATGCGCCAGAATCCGGATTCGCGAAGATCGGGCCGGACGAAGTTCGCGTCCTCGTCGATCACCCAGGAGCGTGACTCCCAGCTCAGGAAGTTCTGGCCATCGTGGGAGACGACGATCTGCTGGGCGAAGTGATAGTCCTCGCCGGTGTGCGGATTGTGCCCCTCGCCTTCGCCGCGCCACACCCCGACCATCGGCAGCAGCGCGAGCAACCCGGGGTGCAGGTCGGCGCCGAGCCGGAGGTTGGCGGTGTCGGCGGGCAGCGGGAGGTCGTCCCAGGTGGGGACGTTGCGTTCACGGCTGCCTGATTCGACGGCACGTGCTTCCGCTTGGTTGATCGCCTCGTCGCCGGAGCGACGCGGGTCGCCACCGGAAGCGTCGGTGCTCACGACTCGTCGGTGACCAGTCGGTAGAGCACGTAGACGGCGAACCAGGTGATCAGCAATGCCGCGAGCACCAGGAGAATCTCGAAGAAGATGACCACGGGTCGATTCTACCTTCCGGGGTTGGCGCGCTCTCGGTCAGCTACCGAACAGGCCGCCGAGGCTGCCGAAGTCGGGACCGGCGGGGCCCGAGCTCAGGGTGCAGCCGGGGCCGTACAGCATGCGGTAGACCGCGCACTTGGCGTTGCGATCGTCGAGGCGGATGACGGTGCCGTGCCGGGTGCGGCCGGGTCCGCCGATGGTGGTGATCGGTGTGGGACCCGACCACGGGCCATTGGGGGAGGGTGCCGTCGAGTAGTAGATCTTGCGGTCGCCGTAGATCTTGTCGGTGTACAGGAAGTAGGTGCCGCCGACGCGCGTCATGCTCGGCCCCTCCTGCACCCGCGCCGCGCAGTTCACGGTGCGCTGCCACGGCCCGTTGAACGACCCCGACCGCCAGACCTCGTTGCAGTTGCCGTCGCGCTTGATGTTCAGGTACTTGGTGTTGCCCTGCTGGAACAGCGAAGCGTCGATACGGTCGCGGGCGCCGGGGTTCAGATTGATGCGGTTGGCGGGTCCGGCGTTGAAGATGATGCTTCGTCCGCTCGGGACCGCACGACCGCGTCCGGCCGCGGTGATGTCGAGCTGGTTGACCCGCACCATGTACGGCGTCATCCGGTCGGCGCCGACCTGGCCGCGGTGATGTCCGAAGTAGCCCGCGGTCAGCACGATCCAGATGCTGCCGTCGGCGGCCTTGTACCAATCGGGGGCGACGATGTCGCTGCCGCGCGGCGCCGGATTCAGCGAGATGCCTGCGTAGGCACCGTTGTTGAACTGTCGCCCTTCCGGTCTCGACCAGTTCTTGCCGTCTCGGGACACGCCGATCATCGGCCAGAACCGCCCGTTCTTGCGTGGCCAGTTCGACAGCATCCAGAAGTATCCGTTGTGGTAGATGACCGACGGATCGCTGAACGGATTCTGGCCCCGACGGTACGGCGTCGACAGGTACTTGAACGTCTTGCCGTTGGACGAGTAGTACATCGTGTCGGTCAGGTCGCCGTCACCCGAGAAGAACGTCCCGACCAGGACGTTGGATCGTGCGAACTGCTCGAATGACGGTGCCGCGTGCGCGGGCGCGACGACATGTGCCGATGCGGCTCCGAACAGGGCCAGCATCGTGATGGCCAATCGGAGGCGGAGGGATGGGCGGCGTCGTGATGCGCAGCCAGACTGCGTGACCGTCGTGGACATGCGTCAGAAATATCATGTGTCCGATTGCACGGACGTACCGAAATGCGTTCGGCGCCAACATTTCGTCCGTTCGGAGGAACGGGACCGCGAGAAACGCGAACGGCCCGGTCACCTCCGAAGAGGTGACCGGGCCGCGTCGTTGGGGACTACGCGATCACTTGCTGACGGTGATGTCGTGCTCGTGCACGCCCGGGCCGTCGGGGTTGATCGTCTGCTCGCCGTTGCCGACCGACGACAGCGCACGAATCGTCCAGGTGCCGGGAGCGGCGAAGAACCGGAAGTCACCGGTCGGGCTCGCGACGACCTCGGCGGTGAACTCACCGGTCGAGTCGAGCAGACGGACGAACGCGCCTGCCACGGCACTACCCGAGGCGTCGGTGACCTGTCCGGTCAGGACGGTCTCCTTCTCCACGTCGACGCCTGCGGGCAGTTTCTGTCCCTGTTTGGGTGCAGCACACATGATTTCTTACTTTCCTTCTCCGAGTTCGATCGGGACGCCGATCAGCGAGCCGTACTCGGTCCAGCTGCCGTCGTAGTTCTTGACGTTCTGCTGGCCGAGGAGTTCCTTGAGGACGAACCAGGTGTGGCTCGACCGCTCGCCGATGCGGCAGTAGGCGATGGTGTCCTTCGAGCCGTCGAGGCCGGCCTCACCGTAGAGCTCCTTGAGGTCCTCGTCGCTCTTGAAGGTGCCGTCCTCGTTGGCGGCCTTGCTCCACGGCACGTTGATGGCGCCGGGGATGTGGCCGGGACGCTGGCTCTGCTCCTGCGGGAGGTGAGCCGGCGCAAGGATCTTGCCGGAGAACTCGTCGGGGCTGCGCACGTCGACCAGGTTCTTGACGCCGATGTCGGCGACGACCTCGTCGCGGAACGCGCGGATGGTGTTGTCGGGCTCGCCGGCCTTGTAGGTGGTGGCCGGACGGCTCACGGCGTCGGTCGACAGCGGACGGCCGTCGAGTTCCCACTTCTTGCGGCCGCCGTCGAGGAGCTTGACGTCGTTGTGGCCGTACAGCTTGAAGTACCAGTAGGCGTAGGCCGCGAACCAGTTGTTGTTGCCGCCGTAGAGGACCACGGTGTCGTCGTTGGCGATACCGCGCTCGGAGAGCAGCTTGGAGAACTGGTCGGCGTCGACGAAGTCGCGACGGACCGGATCCTGCAGATCGGTCTTCCAGTCGAGCTTGACGGCGCCTTCGATGTGGCCGCCGTCGTAGGCCGAGGTGTCCTCGTCGACCTCGACGAAGACGATGCCGTCGGTGTTGAGATTCTGCTCAGCCCATTCGGCGCTGACCAGGACATCGGAACGTGCCATGGTTGGGGTCCTTCCCAGAGATGTGTGGATGGGGTTGTGACAGGGGTGTGTTCTGACAGGGGCAACGACCAAGACGTCGGCACAGGAGTCGTCAGGCGCACGACGAACCGGTCGTCATCGACGGGTGGACGGGCCGAGGCAGGAATAGAGCCTCGATGACCGTCAGTGCTGCGGGCGACAGCAACAGTTGGCGACTCGACAGAAGTCGATCGCCCGGCGTCGGGTGAGCAAGAACTCACGGCGCTGTTGCATGCCCACGAGGGTACAACAGGGCATCGGGCAGCCAGAAAACGCGGGGTCGTCTTCAGAATGCATCGAGGCGCAGGTCGGCCGGGCCGGCCTGCGCGTGCAGCAGGATGTCGCCGCCCAGGCTGGCCGCCCACTGCGGTGTGAGGCCCCAGGGCAGCGGAATCAACGGCAGAATCGTGGTGAACCGATCGAGCACGGCTGCCCGCCTGTCGTCGGGGACGTCGGCGTCGACGTGGCGTTCGGGGCCCGTGTAGAAGTCGGTCGCCCGGATCGCAAGACGCCCATCCTGCACGCTCAGGTCCACCGAGACGCTGACCCTCACCTTGGGTCCGTCGAACGTCGACGCCGACGGCGGGTTGTCGGGGTCGTCGCCCGCGGACGGGGGAAGGGCGACGGTGCCGGTGAGGACAACGCCCGACTGCCTGCTGGGGGCGCCGTCCTGCGGTCCGCCGCCGCCCACCTTGCCGTCGGGTGCGGGGGTGCTCACCGTCAGATCGACGATCCCCAGGTAACGGGCCATGGTGACGGCATCGAGCTTGGTGTGGGCAGAGACGGACTCCGTGCGTACAACGTCATCGGCCGTGATGTCCCACGCGTCATCGATGTGCCACGGCCCCAGCGTCGCGCCGAGTTCACCGCGACAGCCGCCTCGACCCTCGCAGCCGGGCAGGGTGACGTCACGCGCTGCGATGACGGCACCGTTGAACCGGCCTGCACGCACGTGCGTGAGGAAAGGGAATCCGCTCAGCGTCACCTCGGGGTCGAAGGACACCCGCGGTGAGGCGGCGATCGCCCGGGACATCTGATACTCCGTGCGGATCGCCAGGCCGACGTCGGCGAGAACCGCCAGCAGTCCTGTGATCACGATCACAATGAGGGCGAAGGCGACGTACCGACGGCCGGGAACCCGCCGATCGGAACCCGTGCCATGATCGCCCCGTCGATCGGGTTCGCTCACCCCTGGCCTGCCTTGTTAACAGCGAATCGCGCCATTGGCGCTATTCTGTCACCTATCGCGCACACGTTGGTAAGGCAGAGTAAACAATGGCCAGGTGCGGCGCGTAGAGGGGCCGTACGCCCGGCGGCGCATTCACAAGGAAGATCGGAGTGTCGATGGATCTCCTGCTGTTGACCGCCGACCCCAATCCCGAGGCGGTTCTGCCGTCGCTGTCGCTGCTGGCGCACACCGTTCGGGTGGCGCCCACCGAGGTCTCGTCGCTGATGGAGGCAGGTAACTCCGACGTCGCCATCGTCGACGCCCGCACCGACCTCGCAGCGGCCCGTGGACTGTGCCGCCTGCTCGGCAGCACGGGATCGGCCGTCCCGGTGGCCGCAGTGCTCACCGAGGGCGGGCTCGTGGCGGTGAACGCCGATTGGGGTATCGACGAGTTCCTGCTGCCCGGAACGGGACCCGCGGAACTCGACGCCCGACTGCGGCTGCTGGTGGTCCGTACGCGCGGGGTGACCTCCGAAGAGGCGTCGGGCAAGGTGACTTTGGGTGAACTGATCATCGACGAGGGCACCTACACCGCGCGGTTGCGCGGCCGTCCGCTCGATCTCACCTACAAGGAGTTCGAACTCCTGAAGTACCTCGCGCAGAACGCCGGCCGGGTGTTCACCAGAGCGCAACTACTCCAAGAGGTCTGGGGCTACGACTTCTTCGGCGGCACGCGGACGGTCGACGTCCACGTGCGGCGTCTGCGGGCCAAACTCGGCAGCGAACACGAATCGCTCATCGGCACGGTGCGCAACGTCGGGTACAAGGCGGTTCGCCCGAGCCGGGGTCGTTCGTCGGGTTCGGATGCGGCACTGGACGGTTCACAGGCGGAAGTCGACTCCGACGACCTCGACCTCGACGACGCCCCGCTCGGTGGCGAGGATCCGTTCGACGAGGAATTGCGCACCAGCGCCAATGGCAACTGACGGTATCGCGGTCCGCACGCGTCTCGACGACGACGAGGCTGCGCGGGCGCTCGCATTTGTACGGGAAGCGACTGCGGCAGACGGAGTTTCGCCGTTGTCGGAGCAGGCGGTCGCGGCCATCGAGACCGCCGACGGTGCCGCTGTGCACGTGCTCTCGACGGCCGGCTACGCCAACATCATTGCCGGACGGCCGGGGGAGTCCGCGATGATCGAGGCGGTCGTCGACCCCGCGCTCCGACGCCGCGGGCATGGTCGGGCGTTGCTGGACAAGGCATTCGAGGCCGCCGCGGATCTGCGATCGGAGTCCGACCCGGCGCCGCGCGTCTGGGCACACGGTGACCTGCCGGAGGCGGTGGCGTTGGCCGCCGCGATGGGTCTGCAGCGTCGCCGGGAGCTCCTGCAACTGCGCAGGTCGTTGGTCTCGGGCCCGCAGCTGCCCGACCTCGTCGTCGACGACTCGATCGTATTGCGCACCTACGCAGGCGAATCCGATGACGCCGAGATCTTGCGTGTCAACAATGCGGCCTTCGACTGGCATCCCGAGCAGGGCGGCTGGAGCCTGGCGCAGATCACCGAACGCACGTCGGCGCCGTGGTTCGACCCGCAGGGACTGTTCCTGGCATTCGACGCGGCAGCGCCGGACACCCTGCTCGGATTCCACTGGACCAAGCAGCACGACGCGGAGCTCGGTGAGGTCTACATCGTCGGCGTCGATCCGGCCGCCCAAGGGCGCGGGCTCGGTCGGCTGCTGACCCTGGCCGGACTGCATCACCTGGCCGAGGTGGGAATGCGTGAGGTGAATCTGTACGTGGAGGGCGACAACACCGCCGCGCTGCACACGTACCATCGGTTGGGATTCGACCGCTACGCGATCGACGTCGCTTACGGGAACTGAACCGAGAAGAAAGAACGTGTCCGACAACACCATCGGGGGGTGGAGTGTTGCGTTACATTGCTGCGGTGACCGGCTGGCTGCTGGTCGCCCTCGGCGTGGCCGGGGTGATCGCGCACTTCTCGGGATGGGCGAACACCGTGTGGGCCCGGGCGGCGGCGTTCACGCCGCTGATGATCCTCGGTGCGGTGGTCGGGCTGATCCTGCTCGGGCTTGCGCGGTTCGTCTGGTCGGCGGTGGTGGCGCTCGTTGTCGTCGTTGTCGGACTGGCGACTCAGGTGCCGCTGTTCGTCGGCGCCGACGAGCACGTCGCAGAGTCGGACCTGCGGGTCATGCAGGCCAATATCTATCTCGGACAAGCCGATACGACGGCTCTGGCACGGCTTGCCGACGACCGCGACATCGATGTCCTCACCGTGGTGGAGCTGACGCCCGACGCGGCCCGACGCATCGAAACGACGAGTCTGCGGGCGCGACTGCCCTTCGCCTACCTCGATCCTCGTGAGGGCGGCAGTGGTTCGGGGATCTATTCGCGCTACCCGCTCTCCGACACTCGAGAGCTCACCGGTCTGACGCACGCCAATCTCCGTGCGGTCGTGACCATTCCGGGGGTCGGACGCCGCGCGCTCTATGCGCTGCACCCGATTCCGCCCTATCCCGAACCCGCCTGGAAGTGGCAACTCGAACTGCGACGCCTCGGCGAGCAACTGCGTGCTGAGCCGTTGCCCTTGATCATCGGGACCGACGTCAACTCCACCTACGACCATCGCCCGTTCCGTGACCTGCTCGCCGGATCGGATGCGCCGTACTCGCCCGGTCTCACCGACGCGGCGGACCACCTGGGCGCGGGGATCGTCGCGACCTACCCGGCGAATCGGGCGTTCCCGCCGATGCTTGCCCTCGATCGTGTGCTGACCCGTGGCGGACCCGTTCCCACCGGGTTCGAGGCGGTCGACCTGCCCGGTTCGGACCATCGAGGTGTGGTTGCCACGGTCCGGCCGTGACGGCAGCGCATCACCGGGCTGGTGGAATGAGCCGCGGTGCCACTGTACGTAGGTCGGCATAGGTGACAATGCCAGGCTGGGCCGCGCACACCGCCGGTATGGCGTTGACGAGCGGCGCGGCGGTGATGCGGAGTCCGATCCCCCGCATCCGTGCCGGGGTGAGATCGGCCAGGTCTGCTGCTGTCGGGATGAGGCCGATACGCACATGCACGGCGGGATCGCCGACGACGTCGAGAAGGTAGCCGTGTTCGACGGTCCATGCCGGTTCCAAGGCGGTGGTCGCCACCCATCTCTGGTTCACGGCCACGACTTCGAGTGTGGTTCGGGTCCCCCTTGGGGCGGCCCCGTCCGACGCCGGCGAAGTTCGCGTCGCCCACGAACTGTGAGACGTCCACCGATTCCGTCATCGACACGTGGCTGACACTGGTGGACAGGCCACCGGCCACTGCTGCCGCCAGCTGTGCGAAGCCGGGGTTCATGCCACTGCCGAAAAGCGAGGCTCCTCCGGCGGCGGCTGCCGCTTCCAACGATGCGCGGTCCGACGGCGACAGATTCGACCCGGTGACGAACTCGGCGCTGGTGACGACATTGATTCCGGCCCTCAGCAGCAATGCGACTTCGTTGACGTCGAAACGAAGCGGACTGTAGACGGCGCAGTCCGGATCGAGAGCGAGCAGCGAGTCGACGTCGTCGGTCGCGAGAACTCCCAGCTCGCTCCCGAGTCCGCAGAGCTCGCCGAGATCCACACCTACCTTTGCCGGCGAGTACGCAAATGCCCCGACCAACTCGAGGTCGGGCCGAGCGGCAACCGCCCGGACCGCCTCCTTCGCGACGTTCCCTGTCGTCCACTGAATCACCCGCAGAGGCATGAGTTCTCCATTCGCTGATTCCCGACCGAATGGCCTTCTTCCATGCCGGCTTCCGAACGCGCAGGCATGAGCATGACTCCGACGACCAGGCTCGACGCGAACAGCGCCAGGGCGGCCCACGGCCACCAGGTGAGGACCACCGAATCGGCGTCGAGGTCCACCGACCGTCCAATCGCGTCGATGCGGAGGGCATCATCGACGATGAACCACAAGACCGCGGCGATACCGATGGCGGACACCACGATCGCGAGGTAGGCCGCTGCCGACGAATGGTAGGACGGGCTCGTTCGCCACAGTGCGACCACGGCCAGCACGCACGCGGCGGCCAACAGCACTGCGCCGGTTGTCGTACTGATTCCAGTGCACTGGAGACTCTGTGTGGCTCCCGGCTGTTGGATCTGCGCCGACGACAACTGCGCGGCCTGAGGAATCGGAGCACCCCGACCGCGCACCCACGGCATGAACACGGCGACTACCGCGGCCGCGCTGAGCGCGAACAGTGTCACCGACCAACAGAACTCGCGATCGGTGCGTCGCGACTTCACGGAGTCGGCGTCGCAGGCGTCGTTGCTGTCGGTGAGTTGTTCGGGGAGGCAGCGTCGTTGGGGGCAAGGTTTGGTGTCCCCGCACCGTTGGAACCGTCCTGTGCCACGCCCGCGATCCCCGCGACGTCGGTGATGAGCCAGTTGTCGTCTCGATCGAGGGTGATGGTGTAGGGAGTCACCGTGTTCAGACCGTTGGGGTTCTGGGTGCTGGTCATGTGCGTGGAGACGAACACCTGCACCACGAATTGTCGATCGGCTCGGACGTCGATGGTCTTCGCGGCGATCAGCTTGGCGGTCTGGCTCCACTGAACCTGTTGGATCAACGGGGTCAGGGTCTTGACGGCAACGTCGAAGCGGGAGGCCAGTTCGGGTGCCGTTCCCTTCTTCAGGGCCGCCGACCACGGAGCCAGGTCCTTGAAGTCGAAGGTCGCGGCTCCGACCGCGTAGTCGCCGGCTACGCGCTCGGCCGACTGTTTGTCCGCGGTGAGGTTCTCGGCAGCCGTCAGGTCTTTGGAACTCCGGTATGCGAGAACGCCGAAGACGGCCGCAGCCACCAGCGCGGCCAGACACAGCACCGTCATCCCGACGATCACCGGGTGCCGACGGGGGTTGAGGTTCTCGCTCAGTTGTTCGCGCACCGAGGGTTTGGTCACCGAGGGTTTGGCCGGTTCGGCAACCTTGGCTGTGGTCTTGGTTTCAGCAGCAACCACTTCGGTCTTGCCGACGTCAGAATCCGGCTCGGGATCGGTGTCCTGCAACTCGGCGAGGGCCTGGTGGACGTCGATGCTCATGGGCTGTTCCTCATCTCACTTGGGTATGGTCACGTTGAGTCGCAGACTGTTGCCCGGCATCATCTGCATGACCCGGTCTAGGAGCGTTGCGATGTCGAGATTGGCGAGCGTGGCACCCGAACGTTGCGCCGCGGGAAGCAATGTGGACGCCAACGTTCCGATCGGCGGCGCGATCTTGGCCACGAGGGGTGCCGACCTGTTCAGGACCGGCTTCCACCGCTCGCCGATCAACTCTCCGCCACGGGTGAAGTCCGCGAAGGGTTTGACGCTGTTGATCACGCGTCGCAGGCTCTCGCCCGCGTACAGCAACTCAGGTCGGGTAGGCCGCAGAGCCGGCCCAATCCACTGGCCGCGCTGCAACATCGAGGTCGCGTTGCCGATGATGGTCACCAAAGCGGGCTGCGAATAGATCATCGTCGCGGCCAGCACCTGAGCGGCCGGCGTCAGCCGGGCGACGGCATCCTGAGTCCCTTCCAGCGCTGTCGAGAGCGTGGTGACAAGCCGATCGACCAACCCGGGATCGACCTGGTCGAGCAACTGCTGGGTGGAGCCGAGCAATTCGGGCACCGAGGCGGGCACGTCGACGACGTTGGCCGCCAACGTCTGACCATCCGCGATGACATCGTCGCCGCCGTACAGCGGCGGCACGACCGACACGCTCGACTCACCGAGCATCGACTGGGCCGCGATCTCGATCTGGCTGTCGACCGGGATCTCGTAGCGGGAGTCGTAGGCGATCGAGACCTCGACGGTCTTCCCGGCGTAGGCGACCGAGGTGACCTCGCCGATCGGCACACCCCGCAGCAGGACCGCAGATCCGGTGTGCAGCCCGTTGGAGGCGGGCACCGTCAACCACACGGTCGTCTTGTCGGTGAAGGGTTGCTGCGCAAGAACTCCGAAGGACAGGTACGCAGCCGATGCAACGAACACGGCGAGCGTTGCCAGGATGGAGACGAAGTACCGGATCGTCATCGCAGCGCCCCGATCATCCGCAACACCGACGACACCGCGGTCGTCACGTCCTTGTCGTCGACCGACAACTTGTCGACGGAGATCGCACCGTTCTTGACGAACGGCACCACCGACCTCTGTCCGACGTCGATCATCGCGCCGAGATTGCCGTTGAACTGCGTTGACCGAGCCGAGTAGCTGCGCAGCAGCGGAACGAGCTTGTCCAAGAACGGATTCAGTTGGGCGAGTCGAGGGGTCAGCCAGCTCAGACCGGCCGCCAAGGCACTCGACCCGGCGACCAGTTTGAAACCCTCGGTGACAGAATTGAAGACGGCCCGGAGACCGAATTGTCCTGCACCACTGAACGAATACGCCAGGGCGTCGGGGTTGGCGGCCATCTCGGCGGCGGCGGCCTGCAGGGAGGTGATCATCGAGTTCAGCTGACGGGTGCCCTGCGCGAGGTCGGCGATGTCCTCGGCACCGACACGCGAAGCGGCGGCGAGGTCGGCCCCGGGGACGTCGACCGACTGGTTGACCTTCCGGATCGATTCCTGCACTCGCAGAATCGAGCCGCCCGACATGAAGTCGGCAAGGTTGACGATGATGTCCTCCACCTGCGGACCAGGATCGGTGTCCGCCAACGGGATGACAGCGCCATCGTCGAGCATCGTCGATTCGCCGCCGCTCGCTGCCGGCGGCGGGATCAGGGCGACGTAGATGTCGCCGAGCAGGGTCGACTGGCGCAGCTCGGCGCGGGTTCCGGACGGGATGTGCGCCTGAGATTGCAGCCCCAGCCGCAACCGGGCAGCGTTGGGTACCAGGTCGATGGACTCCAGCGTGCCGATCTGGGTGCCCCGCGCGAGCACGCGGGCGCCCAGTGGCAGGTTGACCACCGAGGCGAAGTCGACGTAGAGGACCGCGCCGTCGGCCGACGACGTCACGCGCGGCAACAGCGATGCGGGACTCGTACTTCGGCCGACGACGACGATGACCAGAGCGGCCACCACCGCCAGCACGCACATCGCCATCTTGATTGTGTGACGGACATTTCCGCCTGCCCGACCGTTCACCTGGTACCTCCCTGCACCGCGCGTGCGACGAGTTCGGCCAGGTCCACATCGGAGACCGACGCCGTCCTCGGATTGCATCCTCCCGGGTCGGCCCGGTTGACGAGCGCACACAGCGTTGCGCTGTTCGGTGTTCGTACGGCCACCCGGGGGCCGCGGTAGGAGAGGTGGAAGGCTGCCGCGTTGCGGTTGACGGTCGTCGCCAGACTCGTTGCGATACCGGGGGTCTTCTCGAGGATCGTCTTGAGGTCGTCGGTGTGGGCGATCGCGACGTCGATGAAAGGTGTTGCGACGTCGCCCATGTCGAGAACCGGCGGCAGCACGTTGCCCAGCAGGTCATCGAGGCCCGGGCCCGACCGGCCCAGCCCGTCGAAGATGTACACGAAGTCCTCGAACAACCGCGCCATGAAATGGGTGAGAGTTGCCGCATTGATCCCGATCTCGCGAATACCGTCCCAGTTCTGGTTCGCCACGTTGGTCAGCACGGCCAAGTTGTCGAAGACGGTGCGCATCTGCCCGAGGAAGCGATCCGGGTCGGCCATCAGCCGCGAGAGATTGGTGACCGTCGCGTTGATGTCCTTGCCGGTGCCGTCGAGCTGACGGTCGGCGGCGGTGAGCAGCGCGCCCACCGGCGCGCCGGAATCGGTTCCCTTGCCGCCGACTTCGTTGAACATGGTGGTGAAGGACTGGAACGCGGTACTCACCGAGATGGGTGTATGGGATCTGTTCAGCGGTATGCACTGATCTGTGGCCAGTGTCTGACCGCCACGCGCTTCGCTGTCGACGAGCTCGATCCGACGGTCGGCGAGGACCGAGTTGTTCACTGCGACAAGACTTGTCTTGGCGCTGATCGAGCGGTCGATCCTCATGTCGACGGTGATGGTGTTGTCGTGCGCGGAGATTGCGGTCACCTTGCCGACCCGGACACCGCGAACGTTCACCGCGTTGCCGACGTAGAGCCCGGCCGCGTCGGGGAGCTGTGCGCACACCGGACGTGTGTCGTCGGCGGTCAGCCGCGAGTAGATCGTGACCGCACCGACCACCACGGCCACCGCGACGATCGCCGCCACCAGCGCGCGCTGCCTTCCACGGATCTCGGGCATGCCGAACTTGTTGGCCATCAGCAGGTCCTGCCGGCGATCGGGATGCAGATGACGGAGTCGTCGACGACGCTGTCGCCGAAGTCGAGCGAGACGCCATGGGGTGTCACGATCCTGGACAGTTGGTCGGCCATGGTCCGCAGCTGGCGAATGGCCTCGGCCATCCGTCGCGACATCTCGTTGGTCTGTCCGGCCATCGCGGCGAGCTTGTGCAGCGGCGGCTTGATCCGCTTCTGGTACGGGTCACCGAAGATGTCGCCCACGTAGAGAACCATTTCCGCGAGAGCGTCGTAGGTCAGGATGCCCCGATCCTTGTAGCCGATGATCAGGGGCAGCACGGACCGGATTCGGCGGATCATCTCGATCAACGTGTCGCGCTGGGCGACGAGGGCGGTGGTGTACTCCCCACCGAGATCGGCGATGCTCTGGATCTGACGTTGCTGCTCGTCCAACAGGGCAGTGATGTCGGCCGCATTGGTGAGGATCCCACGCACCGCCCCTGGCGCGGCGTCGAGACTGCGGGTGGTGGCCACGGCGGTTCCGCGTAGCGTCAGCGCGTCGATGCGACCCACCGTGGAGGCCGCCGAGTCCAGCACCTCGCCGGTCGAGTAGGGGATCGAAACCCGCTGCGCGGGAATGGGGGTGTCACCGAGTGGTGTTCCGCCAGAAGGCAGCAGCGCGACGTAGGTTCCGCCCACGACGGTCAGCATCCGCACTTGCATGGACGTCTGATCGCCGACGAAGACGGAGGATTCGACGTCGAGCGTGACATCGACGTGACCGTCGCCGAGCGTCACGTCGCTGACCTTGCCGACCGGGATTCCGGCGACGCGAACCTCTGTGCCGCTGGTGATTCCGCCGCTCTCGCTCATCACCGCGTGATACTGCACGCGCCCAGGGGGTTTGAGATAGAAGAACGACGTCACCGCCACCAGGATCGCGACGGCCACCACGAGTCCGAATGCCCACGCCAGTTCGCCGCGGCGGCCGATCTCGTCGCGCACGGCGAAGTCCTCCAGCCTCGAGAGGACGGGAACCCGTTTGCTCATTTCCGGCACAGCGTCACCTTCCCGCCCCCGAGCAGGATGGTGCCCATCGCCGGCAATGCCACCTCGCCGTGTGAGCAATTGGCATCAAATCCGTACTGGCCCATGGTCGCGTTCACCGTCGACAACATGGTCGGCACCAAGCCGAGAACCTCGGTCAATTTCGTGGTGTCCGGGACCAACTCCAGGATTCTCCGAGAGATCTGGTCGTGGCCGCCCAGTCCGACGTCGAAGCTGCTCTTCATCAGATCGACGATCGGCGGAAACACCTGCGAGCCGGTTCCGAATGCCGCCTTCAACAGATCCAGCCGGTTCTCCAGGGTGTCGAAGAGCATGCCCATGTTCGTCATCAAGGCGTTGATCATCGACGACTTGCCTTGCAGCTGTGCGGATACCGTCGCCAGGTTCGCCAAGATCACGGTGATCATCGCGCGTTTGTTGGTGGCGAACTGGGCAAGTCGGTCGATGTCACCGAGGACCGTGCCTATTCCGACCCCGTCCTCGCCCTGGATGAGGTGCAGCAGATTGGTGGCGAAGGTGTTGAAGACCGCTGGGTCTGCGCCGGTGAGGATCGGTCGAAGTCCGTTGAACAGCTTGGTGATGTCGAAGGAGCCGATCGTCCTCGACACCGGAATGGTGTGGTCGGGATCGATCGCCTGACCCTCGCCCGATGCTGCGTCGGGCCGGGTGATCGCGATGTATCGCTGCCCGACGAGGTTCTGAAAGCGAATCGCGAGCTGGTCTTTGTCGGTGAGCCGGTTGTCGGTGCGCACCGACAACTCGACCTGCGCGACGCCCGAGGGCTGCAGGTCGATGTCGAGTACCTTCCCGACCGCGACCCCTCGGATACGGACGTCGGCGTTCTTGTGTAGCCCGAACACATCGCTGAATTCGGCTCGGTAGGTTTCGGTGTCGCCGCCGACCGGACGGTTGATGGCCGTGACAATGGCATACACGGCAAGGATCACCACGCTGGCGACCAGCAGCAGGCGCATGAGTGCAGATCGGGCGCTTCTCATGGTTTACCTCGCAGCCCGGCCAGCAGCTGATTGACCGGTGTGGAGAATCCGGGGACCAACTCGAGGTTCACCTCGGTCGACAGCGTCGTCCTGCCGGTTCGCGGATCCGTGTGAAAGGCGTTGCCAAATCGGTGAATTGCTTGTGCGAGCTGTGATGGGGTCACCCCACGCAGCGCGGTACCCAGCGGCGTCGCATACGCGTTGGCCAGATCGAGAACCGCACCAAAACCGCTCATACCGTTGAAGAGGGCGCCGAGACCGGAGAACAGGTCGCCGATGTCCCCGATCATGCTCGTCACGCTCTCGGTGTAGGGCTTGTCAGCGAGGAGCGGGGTGGTCAGGGTGATCTCCAGCCCGCTGATCGCCGATGCCCCGGCCACCGCCAGACCGTTGAAAGCGTCTGTCGCAACGGGCAAGAGTGTCTTGATGCGCGCCGTCTGACCGCGTTGCAACGTCTGAAGGGCGACGGTCGTCGCTGTCATGAAGGGTGCGAGCCTCGTGGTCGTGTCACTGAGATTCCGCAGCAGCACGGTGAGTTCGGGGGTGAGGACCGGCAGGGTGAGCCTGCCGGCACTGCGCATGATCGCGGTCATCGTGTTGTCGGCCGGCGCCTGTTGCAGCTCGATGACGCTGCCCGAGCGGACCGGGACGCCGGTGGTCGCCGGCCCCAAGCGCACGGCATCGGACCCGAACAGGTTGCGGGAGACAAAACTGACCGCCGAATCGTTGGTCAGCTCGCCGATCTCCGAACGTTCGGCACAGATCGTCAGTCGCGTCGAATACGGCTGCGACGTGTCGAGCCCGCAGACGGAACCGATCGTCTCGCCGCGGACGTCGACCGGCACCCCGATCTGGATGCCGTCGGGCACGGCCGGCGCCAGGACGTCGAACTCCACCATTCCGTCGTCACCCGAGAAGGGTTTGACGACAACCAATGTCACGATCGCCGCCAGCACCGCGACGGTGACGATGCCACGCAGTCGCAGTGTTCGCGCCGAGCGCCCACGTGCAGCGCTCATGCGAAGTTCAATCCCGAGTTCAGCCCCCAGAACATCAGCGACATCGCCATGTCGGTGGTGACGATGAGCACGAGGCTCGCGCGAATCGCCCGGCCCGAGGCGATGCCGACCCCTTCCGGTCCGCCGTGCGCGAAGAAGCCGTAGTAGGTGTGCGCGATGATCACGACGATCGCGAAGACCACCACCTTCAATGTCGAGTACACGACGTCGACCGGACTCACGAACGCCTCGACGTAACGGTCGTATGCGCCGGCCGACTGTCCGTAGAAGACACTGACGACGATTCGCGACGACAGGTATGCCAAACACAGCGAGACCAGATAGAACGGCACGATCGCGAGGACGCCGGCCACCACCCGGGTGCCGACGACGAACGGGATGGGCCGGATGGCCTGTGCCTCGAGCGCGTCGATCTCCTCAGAGATGCGCATCGAGCCGATCTCGGCGGTCATGCGGCATCCGGCCTGCGCGGCGAACCCGACCGCGGCGATGATGGGCGCCATCTCGCGGGTGGCGGCGTATCCGGTGATGAGGCCGGCCATCGGCGAGAGATTGAGCGACGACAGACTCGTGACACCCAGGATGCCGATCATGCCGCCGACCGACAGGCCGAGGATGGCGAGAACGCTCGCGATACCGCCGCCCACCATGAACGAACCGTTGCCCCAGGTGACCTCGGCAAACGCTGCGAGGGTCTGTTTACGGTAGGCGCGCAGAGTATGTGGCAACCCCGCGATCACGTCGAGGACGAAACTCGTCTGCCGTCCGATGTGCTCGAACGGCTGCCCGGTCGCGTCTGCGGCACGGCGCAGTCTCATGCCCCGCGCGCTGGGTATCAGGGTGGGTGTCGGCGCCATCAGATCACCTGCACCGGAATGAACAGGGTCGTCACCTGCGTGATGATCACGTTGATCACCATCGACGCGACGATCCCCAGGACGACTGCCGCGTTGACGGCGTCGGCCACACCTCGCGCACCGCCGGCGGCCTCGAGGCCACGACGAGCTGCGATGACGACCACCACGAATCCGAAGACCACCGATTTACCCAGACAGATCCACAGGTCGGTGGTCGAGGCATAACTGCCGAAGGACTGCCAGTACGAGCCGGCGACCACACCCTGCCCGGTGATGGCGACGATGAAGCTCGCAGCCACCGCGATCACGATGATCAGGATCGACAGCACCGGAGCCACGATCACCATCGCCACCATCCGCGGCGCGACGAGGCGTCGGGTGGGGTCGATTCCGAGTACCCGCATCGCATCGATCTCCTCGCGAACGGTCCGGGCCCCGAGGTCCGCGGTGATGGCCGAGGCGCCCGCACCGCCGAGCAGAAGTGCGGCCGCCATGGGTGCCCCCTGCTGGATGACTCCCATGCCACCGACCGCGCCGGCCATCGAGGTGGCGCCGAGGTTGCTGGTCAGACCGCCGATCTGCACCGCGATGATCACACCGAACGGGACCGACATCAGCAGCGCCGGCAACACGGTGATGCTCAGCAGAAACCAGGCCTGGACCACGGTCTCACGCACCGGGAAGCGTCCACCGGCCATGTCCATGGCCGCAATGAGCGGAGTCCGGGCACCGAGCCGGACCGTGCGGCCGAAGCTCTGCGCACTGGTGGCGAGTGGCACCGGCGCCCCCATTCCTCGGTCAAGCACTTGCTTGGTTTTGAAACGCCCACGGACCCCTTGTTTCAGATTGTGAGCTTGAGCGAGTATCACACAAAGAGGTGTCCCGTGTCACACCCCCATCACGAAATGACGTTTCACAAGGGGATATGGCTGCTCGGGCGGATGCCTCTGGGTGCGATATTCGATCTGACCGGGTCCTGCGGTGTGTACATCCATGAGAAGAACGCGTCGTGTACGTTCAGAAGTGTGAGCGTCGCCACCAAGCATCGGACACGCGCTGATCGGCGCGTGACGATCGAAAGCGCGCAGGCCGACGCCATCGCCGATGCGGCCGCCGACGAGATTCGGCGCTCCGGAGTGCGCGGCGCCAACCTCGAGCGCATCGCTGCTGACGCCGGAGTCAGCCGCAGCACCCTGTACCGCCGATTTCCGAAGAAGGAAGATCTGCTCGGCGCGGTCGTGGAACGTCTACGACGCGGCTATGCCCGGCAGGTCGTCATGTCGACCGCCGGGAAAAACCCCCGAGACGCCGTTGTCGAGACATTCGTGATCGGAGTGCTCGGCATTCGCACAGACGACCTGGTGAGAAAGATCGTCGCCGACACTCCCGACGCCTTGGGCATGTTCGTCGGATTCGATACGGCCCAGGTCGAGGATCTCGTCGAGGCGTTCAGTCAAGGCATCGCCGCAAACCTGAGGAGCGCCGGTGCATCGATGCCCGAGGAGGACCTGAGGCATGCAGCCGAACTGGTGTTCCGGATGCTCACTTCGCTTGCCTTGACCCCGACGCGAGCCCTCGATATCGACGACGCCGAGTCGGTGCGCAGTTACGCTGCCAAATTCATCGCGCCGATGATCTGGTGAGCTCTCGCGCCTGCGCCCAGCAATAGGTGCATGCACCTTATGCCCGCATTGCGGAATTTCTCGCGACAGCGGCGAGTTGGCGTGCCCAATTCATCTTCCGTTCACCTCCCGTAGGCCACTGGTCCACCGCTCACCCATAGCTTCAATTCGGACACTCCGGGCCCACCGGCACGCCCCCCAATGCGTGTGCCGGCGCACCTGAACGAAAGGCAACACCAGCAGTGAAGATCAAGCGGAATCCCGCCCTGGCTGCGGTCTCGACCCTCGCGGCTCTCACCCTTGCCATGACGGCGTGCAGCAGCGACGAGACCCAGACCATCAGTGGTGAGGGATCGACTGCCCAGCAGAAGGCCATGGAGAGCTTCAGCAACATGCTGGCCGAGAACAGCAACATCGTTCTCGACTACACCGGCAGCGGCTCGGGCGACGGCATCAAGAAGTTCATCGCAGGCGACGTCGACTTCGCCGGCTCCGACTCGGCCCTCAAGGACGACGAGGTGGCAAAGGCCACCGCCCGCTGTGGCAACAACCCCGCCTGGCACATCCCGCTGGTCGTCGGCCCGGTGGCGCTGGCCTACAACCTCCCCGGCGTCGACAAGCTGAACCTGAACCCGACGGTCCTCGCCGGCATCTTCGACTCCAAGATCGCCACGTGGAACGACCCGCAGATCGCGGCCCTCAACCCCGGCGTCGCGCTGCCATCCACCAAGATCGTGCCGGTGCACCGCTCCGACAGCTCGGGCACCACCGACAACTTCCAGCACTTCCTCTCGTCGTCGGCCCCGCAGGCCTGGACCTACGGCCACGGCAAGGAGTTCAAGGGCAAGGGTGGTTCGGCCGCGGCCAAGTCGACCGGCGTCGGCAACACCGTCAAGGCGACCCCGGGCTCCATCACCTACGTCGAGTGGGGCTTCGCCACCGAGAACAAGCTCGGTGTGGCCCAGATCGACTTCGGTGCGGGCGCGGTTCCGCTGAACGCCGACACCGCCGCTGCCGCACTGAACAATGTCACCTTCAAGAAGCCGGGCAGCAAGGACCTCGAGGTCGACACCGCCGCGCTGTTCGCGTCGAAGGCCCCCGGCAGCTACCCGCTGCTGCTGACCACCTACGAGATCGTGTGCTCGACCGGCTACAGCGACTCCGCCACCAGCACCACGCTGAAGGATGCCTTCACCAAGATCCTCAACGATGGTCAGGCTGCGCTGCCGGATCTCGGGTACGTCCCGCTGCCTGCGCAGTACAAGGCCACTCTGCAGGGCACGGTTGACGCGCTTGCTCCTGCCGGCGGCAACGCATAACCGAAGATACCGACGATGATGTGCGCGGGGCCGCTTCGCGTTGCGGTCCCGCGCACGTCGTTGAGAGACTGATGCGGACTCCCAGCGTGTCCGCGCGACGCCGGAGAGTGGCTCGATGACCAAAGCCGATTCAGAAGGACGCATGACCTCCATCAGTAAAGAAGAGGGCGCCCTGCCACCCCCGGGTGACGGCTCCGATTCACCGGTGCCCACGCCCGACGACAAACAGCCCGGCGGCCTGCACGCCGCAGCACACCACCGGCTCGCCGACCAGATCTTCCGCTCCCTGGCGGTCGGCTCCGGTTTCGTGGTGTCGATCGTCATCGGGTTGATCGCGATATTCCTCATCGCACAAGCGGCCCCGTCGCTTGCCAAGAACTCCGAGAACTTCTTCACCTACTCCGGCCCGTGGGTCACCTCGGGCAGCGAACTCGCCTTCGGTATCCCGCAGCTCTTCTACGCCACGATGGTCGTGTCGATCATCGCGCTGCTGATCGCGATGCCGGTCGCCCTGGCGATCTCGATCTTCCTCACCGAGTACGCGCCCAAGCGTCTGATCGGACCGGTCACCTACACCGTCGACCTCCTCGCGGCCGTCCCGTCGATCGTCTACGGCCTCTGGGGCATTCTGGTGCTCGGGCCCGCGCTGGTTCCGGTCAACAACTGGCTGGTCGCCAATCTCGGGTTCCTGCCGTTCTTCCAGGAGCCCACCCAGGTGGCCAACATGTCGACCGGCGGCACGCTGCTCACCGCCGGCATCGTCCTGGCGGTGATGATCCTGCCGATCATCACCGCGGTGACCCGCGAGGTCTTCATGCAGACCCCCAAGGGGCATCGCGAAGCGGCACTTGCGTTGGGCGCGACCAAGTTCGAGGTCGTCAAGCTCGCCGTCATGCCGTTCGGTTTCTCCGGTTACATCAGCGGTTCGATGCTCGGCCTCGGTCGCGCCCTCGGCGAGACGATGGCCCTGCTGCTGATCATCTCGACCGTCGGCCCGATGGACTTCAACCTGATGGAGAGCGGCGAGACGTTCGCGACCAAGATCGCCAACAACGCGGCGGAGTTCGACTCGCCGGCCAAGACCGGCGCCTACATCTCCGCGGGTTTGACGCTGTTCGTCTTGACCTTCATCGTCAACGCGGCAGCTCGCGCCGTCATCACCGGAAAGAAGAAGTGATATGAGCGTCACCACCGAGACGTCGACCGATCCGGTCAAGAAGCGTCCGTCCGGTTTCACGCCGCTGTCCGCGCGTCGACGGTTCGCCGACAGTTCGGTCAAGATCCTGGTCATCGCGTCGCTCGGCGTCGCGCTGGTCCCGTTGGTCTGGCTGGTCGTGACGTTGGTCGCCAATGGCATCGAACCCATCCTCGACCCGGAATGGTGGACCAAGCCCGAGCTGAAGGGCGGCGCCGCCAACGCCATCGTCGGCACGCTCATCCAGACGGCGATCGCGGCGGTCATCTCGATCCCGCTCGGCATCTTCGTCGCGATCTACCTGGTCGAATACAGCACGGGTAAGTCGGTCCTCGCCCGCACCACGACCTTCATGGTCGACATCCTGTCGGGTGTGCCGTCCATCGTCGCCGCGCTGTTCGTGTACGCGGTGTGGCGCACGACGCTCGGGCTGCCGCGATCGGGTTTCGTGGTCGCCATCGCGCTGGTGCTGCTGATGGTGCCGCTGGTGGTCCGTGCCACCGAGGAGATGCTCAAGATCGTCCCGCAGGACCTGCGCGAGGCGTCGTACGCACTCGGTATCCCCAAGTGGAAGACGATTCTGCGGGTCGTCCTGCCGACCGCGATGTCGGGCATCATCACCGGCGTCATGCTCGCCATTGCCCGCGTCATGGGTGAATCCGCGCCGGTGCTGATCCTCGTGGGGTCGACACGCGCCATGAACTGGAACCCCTTCGACGGCAACCAGGAATCGCTGCCGCTGATGATGGTGCAGCAGTACAACAACGGCCCGGGTGCCCTGGACCTGGTGTGGGGTGCGGCCCTGACCCTCGTCATCCTGGTCGCCCTCGTCTACTTCAGCGCCAAGTGGGTGGCCAAGATCTTCGCCCCCAAGACCTCCTGACCCCTTCGAGGCTCGCTCCGCTCGCGCCTCAGGGAGCGGATAAACAGATCGGAACAGAACAATGGCCAAGCGGCTCGACATCAAAGACCTGAACATCTACTACGGCAGCTTCCACGCGGTCAAGGACGTCACCCTCGACGTGCCGCCGCGCTGCATCACCGCCTTCATCGGGCCGTCCGGTTGCGGCAAGTCGACGGTGCTGCGGACCCTGAATCGCATGCACGAGGTGACGCCCGGCGCCTACGCGACCGGCAGCGTCCTGCTCGACGGTGAGGACATCTACGGCAAGGGCGTCGACCCGGTCAGCGTCCGCTCCACCATCGGCATGGTGTTCCAGCGCCCCAACCCGTTCCCGACGATGTCGATCCGCGACAACGTCGTGGCCGGCCTCAAACTGCAGGGAGTCCGTGGCAAGTCGGAGCTCGACGAGGTCGCCGAGCGCAGCCTGCGCGGCGCCAACCTGTGGGAAGAGGTCAAGGATCGCCTCGACAAGCCGGGCGGTGGTCTCTCGGGCGGTCAGCAGCAGCGTCTGTGCATCGCGCGTGCCATCGCGGTGTCGCCGGACGTGCTGCTCATGGACGAGCCCTGCTCCGCCCTCGACCCGATCTCGACGCTGGCCATCGAGGATCTGATGGGCGAGCTGAAGAAGGAGTACACGATCGTCATCGTCACCCACAACATGCAGCAGGCTGCGCGTGTGAGTGACCAGACCGCGTTCTTCAACCTCGAGGGCATCGGGCAGCCGGGGCAGCTCGTGGAGATCAACGACACCGAGACGATGTTCTCCAACCCGCTCAAGCGGGAGACCGAGGACTACATCTCCGGTCGCTTCGGCTGAGCAGACCCACCCGCCGGCTGGGGTGACCCCTCCCGCCGGCTGAGGTGCGAGGAGCGCTAGCGACGAGCCTCGAAGGCCCCTGGTGAGATGACATTTCTTGTCTCACCAGGACCCTTCGAGGCTCGCTTCGCTCGCACCTCAGGGAGCGGTGGGGCTTTCGCTCGCACCTCAGGGAGCGGTGGGGCTTTCGCTCGCACCTCAGGGAGCGGTAGGGAACTACATACTCAGCAGCAAGATCACCAGAAGCGCGACCAGTGAGGCGGTCACGCCCAGGTAGGTCATGATCTGGCGCCGGTGCGCGGCAGCTTCCGCGTCGTGCTCGGACACCGCGTTGAAGTCGGGCTCGGTTGGATAGTGGAGACCCATTCGGCCACCTTAACGCCGGGTGAGTCCGCAGGTGAAATCGAAGCGGGGCCGCTCACAGTGTGAACGGCCCCGTGTCGACGAGCACACCGCACCGGCGTCAGGAAACCTCTTGGTACTGCTCGGGGGTCTGGCCGGTGGCCTGGAAGACGACGCGACGCCCGATGAGGACGGCGTGGTCGGCGAAGCGCTCGTAGAAGCGGCCGAGCAGGGTCACGTCGACGGCGGCGGCGACGCCGTGGCTCCATTCCCGGTCCATCAGCACGGTGAACAGGTGACGATGCAGGTCGTCCATCGCGTCGTCGTCTTCCTGCAGTCGCACCGCGGCCTCGGGGTCCTGGGTGTTGAGCACCTCGCGAGCGTTGTGTGCCAGCTTCACGGCCAGCCGGCCCATCTCGGCGAAGTAGCCGTTGACCTCTTCGGGAAGGGCCTTGGCGGGGTGGCGTCGTCGGGCGATCTTGGCGACGTGCAGGGCGAGCGCGCCCATGCGGTCGACATCGGCGACGATCTGGAAGCCACTGACGATCCCACGCAGGTCGCCCGCGACCGGGGCCTGCAGTGCGAGCAGGGCAAACGCCTGCTCCTCGGCCCGCGCCGACAGCTCGCTCATGCGGTCGTTGTCGGTGATGACCTCTTCGGCGACGGCGAGGTCGGCCTGCAGGAGAGCCTGGGTGGCCCGGGCCATCGCCGCGCCGGCGAGTTCACACATCTCTCCGAGGATGCTGTTGAGCGCCTCGAGCTGCACATGGTAGGCGGTACGCATAGGCCAAGTTTACGTGTTCTGGCTGGTATTCCCCGAGCCGGCGCAATGAACACACCGTGAACGGGGGCGTACGAGTCTGTTCGGCAGTATTCGTCCGGCTACGCGCAGGTGGTGTCGCCGGCGTTGGTGATGGCCAGGTCGTTGGGCAGGTTGTTGACCCGCACCGACGGCGGCAACTGATTCACCGTCAGCGTGCTCCCGGCTTCCGGTGCGCTACCCACGCTTCCCGTGAAGCCACTTCCCAAGATGACCTCCACACCCGACCGGACCGTGCGGTCGGACTGAATGGTGGCACCCGGAATCGTCGCGGCCAGCGTTGCCGCCGCGTCCTGCTGACCGGGTCCGTAACGGACCACGGTGTCCGCGCGGCTCTCCGACGCGTCGGCGACACCGCGGACGTCGAACCCCTGTGCGGCGAGTTGTTCGGAGACCCCGGCCGCCAGACCGGTCTGGCCGCTGCCGTTGAGCACCCGCACGCCGACGTTGGCCGGGCTCTGCGCGGTCGCGGTGACCCGGCTCGGTGTGTCGGGCGTGGTGGTGCTTCCGGCGGTGTTGTCGGTGGTGGTCGTGCTCTTCTTCGGCGCCGACTTACGCCCGGTCTCCCGCGGGAGTGCCTGGTCGTCGATGATCGCGTTGAAGATCGCGTTGATGCCCTCGGTGTTCGGCAGTTCGTTGTTGCTGCCGTCGGTGGCGGTGCCCGTCGTCGGGATGGTGATGAAGGAGACCTTGCCGGCTTCGATGCCCTGCATCGATTCGGCGAGGTCCAGCAACGACTCGGTGTTCACGTTCTGCACGAGGCTGTAGTCGATGAACGTGTTGATGATCTTGTTGAGTTTGCTCGGATTGGACAGCACGTCGCCGGACAGCGTCGAGCGCAGCAGCGACGACATGAACAGCTGCTGGCGCTTGATGCGGCCGTAGTCGCCGTTGCCCTCCGACGCGATCGTCCGGGCCCGCACATAGTTGAGGGCCTTGCGTCCCTTGAGTTTCTGCTTTCCGGGTCGCTTGAGGATGTCGCCGAGTTCGTAGTCGTAAAGCGAGGTGGTCGAGCACACCTCGACACCACCGACGGCGGTGACGACCTTCTCGAATCCGTAGAAGTCCATCGCGATGAAGTGGTTGATGTTGAGGCCACTCATCGCGGTCAGCGTGCGCACCAGACACGACGGGCCGCCCTCGGCGTAGACACTGTTCAGTTTGACGCCGGACGCCGCATAGAGCGTGTCGCCGTAGGACTGGTTGGAGTTGTCCCACTGCTGGCACTCGGGCCGGTCGACCGCGAGGTCTCGTGGGAACGAAACAGCCACCACGCGTTCACGATTGGCCGGGATGTTCACCAGGATGACGGTGTCGGAGCGGGCGCCCTGGATCTCGGTGTCGTCACCGGCACCGACCTTGGAGTTCTTGCCGCCGCGCGTGTCGGTGCCGACGATCAGGTAGGTCTCGTCGCCGTACTGCGCGTCTTTGTTGCGGATGTTCTTGTCGTCGGGGTCGATCGCGGCGATGGTTCGCCAGCTGCCGTTCCAATGCTTGAGGTAGCCCCAGGCGAAGCCGGTGCCGACCAAGGCGCACACGCAGGCCAGGGCCACCAGCACACGTCCGGTGATGGTGGCGCGCCGCGCGACCGATCCGCGCCGCTCGGGGTCCTCTGGGTGGCGCTTGGGTGTGGACCGGGTGGGGAGCTGCGCGCTGAGGTCCGGGGTGGGCTGCAGGGGAGCGGCATGGGTTTCCTGCGCACGCGCCCGTCTGCCGAGACCGCCCGGCTGCGTGAGGTGATGAAGACGATGTTGCTCGAGGTGCAGGACGGCTACGGCACCCATCCCGCGGGCGAATTCT